>NZ_JBNPOS010000021.1:0-32409 GCF_050315295.1 Streptococcus sp. SGI.013 | reverse complement strand
TTTTCAGAATGGCCTTATGCAGGTCAGTCCAAGCTATTTTTCACAAACCTATCTTTTAGGAGATGTCAATTATCAAACAGTTGGTTTAGATGATAAAGGAGCTATTGTTGAGAAATATTCCGATTTAATCAATTCACTGGATGATAAGACCAATTTCCAACTGACCATTTTCAATCAAAAGGTCAATCTGGAAAAATTCCGTAAGAGTATTCTCTATCCCCTGCAGGAAGATGGGTTTGATGCTTATCGTGATGAATTAAATCGCATGATGAATGCCAACTTAGAGGCGGGCGAGAACAACTTTTCGGCTGTCAAGTTTCTTTCATTTGGCAAGAGCGACCAAACACCAAAACTAGCTTTTCGGTCGCTGTCGCAAATTGGTGAATATTTCAAGAGTGGCTTTTCAGAGATTGATGTATATCTTGGTCTGCTTGGTGGAGAGGAGCGAGTGAATGTCCTTGCGGATATGTTGCGAGGTGAAAATCATTTACCGTTCTCTTACAAGGATTTGACCCTATCAGGTCAATCCACCAAACACTTTATTGCCCCAACCTACCTTTCCTTTAAACACAAGAATCATATTGAATTGGACGATAGATTATTACAGATTGTCTATGTTCGTGATTACGGTATGGAGCTAGGGGATAAATTTATTCATGACCTCATGCAGTCAGATTTGGAAGTGATGATTAGCCTGCATGCCAAAGGCTCAACTAAGTCTGAAACCATGACCAAGCTACGAACCAAGAAGACCTTGATGGAATCACAAAAAATTGGGGAACAACAAAAGATGGCTCGGACTGGCATCTATTTGGAGAAGGTCGGCCATGTTCTTGAAAATAATATCGATGAAGCAGAAGCTCTTCTTCAAACCATGACCCAAACAGGAGATAAACTGTTTGACACCGTATTTCTAATTGGCGTGCTGGCGGATACCGAAGACCAACTCAAACAATCTCTTGATATTATCAAGCAAGTGGCAGGGTCTAATGATATGATTATCGATAACTTGACCTACATGCAAGAAGCGGCCTTTAATAGTCTCTTGCCATTTGGGAAGAACTATCTTGAAGGTATCTCTCGTTCTCTATTGACTTCAAACATTGCCGTGAATGCACCGTGGACTTCCGTAGATATTCAGGACAAGGGTGGGAAATTTTATGGCATCAATCAAATCTCAAGTAATATCATCAGTATTGACCGTGGCAAGTTAAATACTCCGTCAGGGTTGATTTTAGGGACTTCTGGAGCTGGCAAAGGGATGGCGACAAAACACGAGATCATCTCTACTAAGCTCAAGGAAGCAGATAGTGATACTGAAATTATTATTGTCGATCCAGAAAATGAGTACAGTATTATCGGTCAAGCCTTTGGTGGGGAAAGTATTGATATTGCCCCAGATTCAACTACCTTCTTAAATGTCTTAGATCTATCAGATGAGAATATGGATGAGGATCCGGTCAAGGTCAAGTCCGAATTTCTCTTGTCCTGGATTGGAAAGCTCTTGGACCGCAAAATGGATGGTCGTGAGAAGTCCTTGATTGACCGTGTGACACGACTTACCTATAAGCATTTTGACACACCGTCATTGGTCGAGTGGGTCTTTGTCTTATCTCAACAACCTGAACAGGAAGCTAAGGACTTGGCACTGGATATGGAACTCTATGTGGAAGGGTCGCTGGACATATTTTCACATCGGACCAATATTAAAACAGACAGTCATTTTCTGATTTACAATGTCAAAAAGTTAGGCGATGAATTAAAACAAATTGCCCTTATGGTTATCTTTGACCAAATTTGGAATCGGGTGGTAAAAAACCAAAAGCTAGGGAAGAAGACCTGGATTTACTTTGATGAAATGCAGCTACTTCTATTGGACAAATATGCCTCTGATTTCTTCTTTAAACTCTGGAGTCGTGTCCGTAAGTATGGGGCGATACCGACAGGCATTACTCAGAATGTAGAAACGCTACTTTTGGATGCCAATGGTAGACGTATTATTGCCAATAGCGAGTTCATGATTCTTTTAAAACAGGCTAAGAGCGATCGCGAAGAATTGGTGCATATGCTTGGACTTTCCAAGGAACTGGAGAAATACTTGGTCAATCCTGAAAAAGGGGCTGGACTAATCAAGGCCGGTTCCACCGTCGTCCCATTCAAAAATAAGATTCCACAACACACCAAGCTCTTTGACATCATGAGTACGGACCCTGAAAAAATGAGGACATGAGATGAAAGAGGATAAAAAGCTAGTCAAACAAGCCAGACAAAACTTTCGAAGCAACTTAAAATCAGCCCGTATGCATTATCGGAAAGAAGTTAGGACCTTAAGACAGACTGTTCCTAAAAAAGGACGATTTCGAAAACCAGCCCAAAATTCTCTTTTTCAGGAAAAGAAAACAGAGTTCAAAGAAAATCTACTCAGTAGCCAAAAGGAAGCAGAAGAGAAGTTTCAAAAGGAAATTACCTATGTGTCTCCTAGCCTGTTGAAGGTAAAGGAAATCAAGAACTATCGACTTCCGCAAGCTCAAGAGCGTTCGCGGACGGCAAGAAAACATTTGTCAGAAGTGAAACTAAGTGAAAAGTCTAAATCGGTAAATCCCAAGTTTACTTTCCAAAAAGAAAATCCTTCCCTGAAGTCTCGCTTTCAGTTTCACCAAGAAAAATCATTTGATCGACTCAGTGCAGAAAAAGACGTAAGTTCTGCCAAGCGTGAAGTCAAACAACTCAAGAAAGTCCAAAAGACTAAGAAAAACTCTACCAAAGTCAAAGTTGGATTAGGCTTAGCTGCATCTGAATCCCTTGACCTGATAGCACAGGAGGATGATTTAGATGGTCTAAGAACCATGAAGGATACTAGTTTGAAAGGCATACGCTATGGAAGGTTTACCTTTCAAGCAGGTAAAGCGGCGGTAAAAAGTGGACAGACTGGTGTGCGTTTTACAAAGACGAAAGTGGCTCATGGAAAGGAACGATTCCAGAACTTCAAAAAGGGCAAAGGATTCACACGCCAGAAACCACTTAAACCACAAAGACGCTACCAAACCTTTTTAAAGCATGCCAGAAAGTACAGCCTTGCAGGAGTTAAGGGGGTTGTCCAAGCCATTAAGGGAAGTCAGACCTTCTTTTCTGCGATTGCGGGAAATCCTTTGACTTGGATTGTCTCAGGCCTTCTCTTGATACTCCTTTTGATGATGAGCTTTTTCATGAGTGTCTCAGGTAGCAGTGTCATTCAACAAGATGAGATGGAATTGACCAAGGCCTATACCCACATGACGTGGGAAGATGCGGAGCATACGAGAACTAACGAAAAAGGGATTACCTACTACACCAAGATTGATGAGGTCATGGTTTACATGAATCATCAATACCAAGACTACAAGCTTGACGATTTCATGGAAAAAGGTGGTGCGACCTACAAAGCATTTCTCAGTCAAGTCTGGACGGACTTAAATGGTGGAGACTCTATTAAATCCATGTCTGACTTGTATAAAGAACCTGCTTACAAGCTGTCTGAGGAGGCCCAAGAAGAGCTAAAGGAATTGACCGCAGAAGGCAACTATTTAGCCCTTCAAGAATTGGACAATCCCTTCCAGGGACAGACCGATGAAGATAATTTAAGTATGTTATACCGATATGGTTATGAGGTCATTGATGAAAAACCAACGCTTCATCACTATATCATCTTAGAAGCAAAAGAAGGTCAAGTCATTTTGGCTCCGATGGATGGCAAGGTATCTCTTGATGGGGAGAACGTTGTTTTGACATCTGGTAAGGGAGTCAATAAGACTAAACTAACCTTGTTTGGCATTCATTCAGGCCGAGTGAGTGAACATCAACAAGTCTTGGCAGGAGACATTATTGGTCAGACCAAAGACGGAACGGGTCTAAAAGTCACCTATCAGAAGGTCGATGATGACACGGATAAGTTGGTCTTTGTCAATCCAGCTTTCTACTTTCCAAAAGTGATCCAGGTTCAGACCACCATTCTTCCAACTATTGGTCAGTTTGGTGGCGACGAGTTCGAGAGAGCAAAGGCGATTTATGATTATCTTAAAAGTAAAGGTGTAACCAATCAAGCTATCGCAGCGATTCTAGGAAATTGGTCGGTAGAATCCTCTATTAACCCCAAGCGTGCGGAGGGCGACTATCTATCTCCTCCTATTGGTGCGACAGACAGTTCGTGGGATGATGAGGGTTGGCTCTCACTCAATGGGCCAACTATATACAATGGACGTTACCCAAATATTCTCAAACGTGGTTTAGGCTTAGGACAATGGACGGATACCGCAGACGGGTCACGCAGACATACCTTATTGCTCGAATATGCCAAAGGAAAACATCAAAAGTGGTATGACTTAGGCTTACAACTGGATTTCATGTTGCATGGGGATAGTCCTTATTACACCAACTGGTTAAAGGACTTCTTCAAAAATTCAGGAAGTCCAGCTAGTCTTGCCCAACTCTTTCTCATTTACTGGGAAGGAAATAGTGGTGATAAGCTACTTGAACGTCAGACTCGAGCAAGTGAGTGGTATTACCAAATTGAAAAAAGCTTTAGTCAACCCAACGGCGGGACAGCACAAAGTGATCCAAAATCTTTAGAAGCTGTACGAGGAGACCTTTTTGAAAACTCTATCCCAGGAGGTGGTGACGGTATGGGGTATGCCTACGGCCAATGTACTTGGGGCGTCGCAGCCCGCATCAACCAACTGGGTCTAAAACTCAAAGGTAAAAATGGTGAGAAGATTCCAATTATCAGTACCATGGGCAATGGCCAAGATTGGGTGCGTACAGCCGCAAGCCTCGGTGGTGAAACTGGAACAAGTCCGCAAGCAGGAGCTATTCTTTCCTTTGCGGGAGGAGGACATGGCACACCAGCAGAATACGGACATGTGGCTTTCGTCGAAAAAGTCTACCCAGATGGCTCATTCCTTATCTCCGAAACCAACTACAATGGTAATCCAAACTACACCTTCCGTAAATTATCTGGGGTGGATAGTAGCTTGAGTTTTGCCTATACGACGAAATAAAAAAGGATATGCTAACAATAATTGGATTTGTTAGCATATCTTTTGTGCTTTTTTGTCACGATTAATCAGAATTTATAGAAATGAGAACTGTTATGAGACGAATCATCTCATCAAGAACATCTGCAAGTGAAATCCCTTTTGTATAGCTATTTTTTTTTGAATAATTTTGCCATTGTTTATTCTGAATAGGGTCAGATTTGAACCTCTCGAGTAGTTCAATAATCTTTACAAAATCGAGTTCTGTTTCGCGATATGAAAATGTTCTCTGACAGGCATTTTTCAATTGAATGAAGTCAATGTCTTCTTTCTTCAGTTTTGAAATAATATAAACATCGTAAAAATCTTTGCTTCTGCTGTTCAAGAAGTTGCGTGAATAGATGGTTTGAAGTTTCTCAGCTAGAATTGTTTCAATTGTATAAGCAATGATTGGAAAATTGTCTTCATCAAAAATAGCTTTATAGTCGTATGTTATCGGCTGAGGAGTTACAACATCACCTGTCGCTATATCCAAATGGATAACTTGTTTAATATTCTCAAGTTGGCACAAAATGGTCGCACGATAGCCACCATATTCATCACTTTCTTTTATAGCTGTGATAGATTGAATTGTGAAAGAAATACCTTTTTCAGAATCTGCTAAAACTTCTTCAAGTTGCTGTTTAACAGTTTCTTCTGATAGTGTTATTTGATGGAATAAAAAGTCAATATCAACAGTGCTACGAGATTCAACTCCGATGACATTCGAAAGTAGGAATCCTCCTTTGAAGATATAGTGATTTGAATAGGTACTCTGACTTAATTTTTTCAAAATCACTTCAAGAAAGTAATAGGTCATCACGGAATTAAAGGTTAAACCAGTATTCTTTGATATTTTATGACAGAGTGCTGTTAATTTAGCTTTGTTCATATTAGAACCTCCAGAGTTTGTTTAACTTTTTCTAAAGTATTCATTTTTGTCGCATATTCATAGAGTTTTGCTAGATTTTTTTTAGGATAGTTCCCATAAGATTGAAGTGTCTTGACAAAGAGTTCGGAATCAATCTTTTCTCGATGTATTACAAAATCACAAATAATACGTTCAAAATCATATACCCTTACGTTGTTTCCCATAGGAGTAGGTACAGTAGTCATTCCCAGCTCGCTGTATTCTTTAGAGACAAAGTGAATATTTAGATTAGCTGGAGGAGTATTAAAGCGGTAGCCTCTAGGAACTGTCACATCAAAATATTGTGGAATTTCATCTGTAAACTGTTGTAGATACAGTGCCGAAATATAAGAGAAAATAGCCTTAGGAAAACGATATTGAAAGAAGTAGTATTCATCATAGTCTCCGTTTTGGGTTAGGAAAATACCTTTTTCAACTCGGAAGATAATGCCTTCTTTCTCTAGTCTTGTCAGATATATTGTTGGAATACCTAGTGCTTTACAATCTTTGTTTGTGACAATTCCATTGTTCTTTTCTATAAAATCGAGTAGAATCTCTTTTTTTGACATACGGCCCCCCACTTGTTGCTTTTACACTACAATTTTACAATATTTGTGGTATAAAAGCAACATTTTCTTTTCCCTCATTTTATTGTGATAACAAAATCAAGCCTTCTTTTTTATGATGAGGAAAGAGTGACAATTTGTTGCTAGAGAATAAAAGAAAAGAAGGACTATTTATGACCAAAACATGTAATCATCACTTTCTTGTCAATCAGGAAAAAGGCGAGAAACACGTCTTTCGCAAGAGTAAAAAATATCGTACTTTATGTTCCGTTGCCCTTGGAACTATGGTGACGGCTGTTGTTGCTTGGGGAGGAACGGTTGCATCTGCTGATGAAGTCACATCATCAGTTGACACCACCATCCAACGAACGGAGAATCCAGCCACAAATTTACCAGAAGCACAGCCAAACCCTTTATCTGAACAAACTGAAAGTTTAGCGTTAACTGGACAATCTAATGGAGCGATTGCTGTCACCGTACCACATGATACAGTAACACAAGCAGTTGAAGAAGCAAAGGCTGAAGGTGTTTCTACGGTTGAAGATAGCCCAATGGACTTGGGAAATACAACTTCTGCGGCAGAAACCAACCAACAAATTTCAAAAGCAGAAGAAGATGCCCAAAACCAAGTTGAGGCTATCAATGAAGTTACTGAAACCTACAAAGCTGATAAAGCAACATATGAATCGAATAAAGTCCGAATTGAGCAAGAAAATAGGAAACTGACACAGGCCTTCGAAGGGGCCAACCAAACTGGTAAAGAGACAAATGCTTGGGTTGATACTAAAGTCAATGACCTAAAAACTCGGTATGCAGATGCTGATGTGACAGTAAAAGAACAAGTAGTCTCATCAGGAAACGGAACATCTGTACTGGACTATACAAACTATGGCAAGGCTGTTGAAACTATTCAATCAACTAACGAACAAGCTGTAGCGGATTATCTAACAAAGAAAACCAAGGCAGATGATATTGTTGCAAAAAACCAAGCCATTCAAAAAGAAAATGAAGCTGGACTTGCTAAGGCAAAGGCAGATAATGAAGCCATTGAAAAGCGGAATCAAGCAGGTCAAGCAGCTGTTGATGCTGAAAACCGTGCAGGTCAAGCCGCAGTAGATCAAGCTAATCAGGAGAAACAACAATTAGTTTCAGATCGTGCAGCCGAGATTGAAGCTATTACCAAACGTAATAAAGAAAAAGAAGCCGCAGCCAGAAAAGAGAATGAAGCGATTGATGCCTATAATGCCAAAGAATTGGAACGCTACCAACGTGATTTGGCCGAGATTTCAAAAGGTGAAGAAGGTTATATTTCTGAAGCCCTTGCTCAAGCCCTCAATCTCAATAACGGTGAACCCCAAGCACAACATGGGGCCATTACCCGAAATCCTGATCAGATCGTTTCAACTGGCGATGCTATGCTGGGTGGCTACTCAAGAATTTTGGATTCAACAGGATTCTTTGTCTATGATAGCTTCAAAACAGGTGAGACCCTTAGTTTTAACTATCAAAATCTTCAAAATGCACGATTTGATGGTAAAAAGATTAGTCGTGTGACTTACGATATTACCAATCTTGTATCACCAGCTGGAACCGATGCCGTGAAATTGGTTGTGCCAAATGATCCTACCGAAGGCTTCATTGCCTATCGAAATGACGGAAACGGTGATTGGCGAACAGACAAGATGGAGTTTCGTGTAGTTGCCAAGTATTTCTTGGAAGACGGTTCACAAGTTACCTTCTCCAAAGAAAAACCAGGTGTCTTCACACATTCTTCCCTCAATCATAATGACATTGGTTTAGAATATGTTAAAGATTCTTCTGGGAAATTTGTGCCGATAAATGGCTCAACCGTTCAAGTGACTAATGAAGGTCTGGCCCGTTCGTTGGGTTCCAACCGTGCAAGCGATTTGAATTTACCTGAAGAATGGGATACCACATCAAGTCGTTATGCTTATAAAGGAGCTATTGTCTCAACGGTTACATCAGGCAATACCTATACAGTCACCTTTGGGCAAGGCGATATGCCACAGAATGTAGGCTTGTCATACTGGTTCGCCTTAAATACCCTACCAGTTGCACGTACAGTAACACCATATAGTCCCAAACCTCATGTAACTGTGGAACTTGAACCCATTCCAGAACCTATTACGGTAACACCAGATGTCTTTACTCCTAAAACATTTACACCAGAAAAGCCTGTAACCTTCACGCCAAAGCCTTTGGATGAAGTAGTGCAGCCTAGTCTGACCTTGACCAAGGTAACCTTACCTGTCAAACCTATTCCAAAAGAACTTCCAACGCCACCACAAGTACCAACTGTCCATTATCATGTGTACCGTTTGACGACAACTCCAGAGATTATGAAAGAAGTGGTCAATAGTGACCAAGCTAATCTTCATGAGAAAACTGTCGCAAAAGATTCAACGGTGATTTATCCCTTAACAGTTGATGCCTTATCGCCCAATCGTGCCCAAACGACTAGTCTCATTTTTGAGGACTACTTGCCTGCTGGTTACCTATTTGATAAGGAAACAACACAAAAAGAGAATGGAAACTATGTCCTTAGCTTTGATGAGACTAAGAATTTTGTGGCCTTAACCGCAAAGGAAAACTTGTTGCAGGAGGTAAATAAAGATTTAACCAAGGTTTATCAACTGAACGCTCCAAAACTCTATGGTTCTGTTCAAAATGATGGGGCCACCTATTCCAATAGTTACAAACTCCTTTTGAACAAGGGCACAACCAATACTTACACAGTCACTTCAAATGTTGTAACGGTTCGTACACCAGGTGATGGGGAGACAACTACACTCATTACACCAGATAAAAACAATGAAAATGCGGATGGTGTCCTCATTAATGACACGGTCGTAGCCCTTGGCACAACCAACCACTACCGATTGATTTGGGATTTGGACCAGTATAAGGGAGAACGTTCTGCTAAAGAGACAATTGCACGAGGCTTCTTCTTTGTGGACGATTACCCAGAGGAAGTGCTTGATGTGGTGGAAAATGGCACGGGTGTTACAACCCTTGATGGTCAGAAGGTATCAGGAATAACGGTTAAAAACTATGCTTCACTAAATGAAGCCCCTAAAGACCTTCAAGATAAATTAGCTCGTGCTAAGATTACACCGACAGGTGCCTTTCAAGTCTTTTTGCCGGATGACAACCAAGCCTTTTATGACCAGTATGTTCAAACAGGAACTTCTTTAACTCTTTTGACCAAAATGACGGTGAAAGATAGTCTCTATGGTCAAACTAAGACCTATACAAACAAGGCCTACCAAGTGGATTTCGGCAATGGCTATGAGACCAAAGAAGTGACCAACACGCTTGTTTCTCCAGAACCCAAGAAACAAAACCTAAACAAGGATAAAGTGGATATCAACGGGAAGCCCATGCTAGTGGGAACTCAAAATCACTATACTCTCTCATGGGACTTGGACCAATACCGAGGGATTAAAGCAGACAACACTCAGATTGCACAAGGTTTTTACTTTGTGGATGATTATCCAGAAGAAGCTTTATTGCCGGATGAAGCAGCTATTCAGTTTGTCACATCTGATGGCAAAACAGTTTCAGGAATCACGGTGAAGTCTTATTCTCAATTATCAGAAGCTCCTAAAACGCTACAAGCAGCCCTTTCGAAACAAAAAATTCAGCCTAAAGGAGCTTTTCAAGTTTTCATGCCTGAGGATCCACAAGCCTTTTTTGAATCTTATGTGACCAAGGGGGAGAATATTACCATTGTCACTCCGATGACGGTTTTGGAAACCATGCTTAATTCAGGGAAGTCTTATGAAAATGTGGCTTATCAGGTGGACTTTGGGCAAGCCTATGAAACCAACACGGTGACCAATTTTGTCCCTAAAGTAACTCCACATAAGTCTAATACCAATCAAGAAGGTATTTCAATTGATGGAAAGACTGTTCTTCCGAATACGGTCAATTATTACAAAATTGTCTTGGATTACAGTCAATACAAGGACATGGTCGTGACGGATGATGTTCTTGCCAAGGGATTTTACATGGTAGACGATTACCCAGAAGAAGCCCTTACCCTAATTCCTGATGGCATTCAAGTTTTGGATAAGGATGGCAATCGCGTATCTGGTATCTCTGTCAGCACCTACGCTAGTTTGTCAGAAGCTCCGAAAGTCGTCCAAGATGCCATGGCTAAACGTCAGTTTACACCTAAAGGAGCCATTCAGGTCCTTAGTAGCGACGATCCCAAAACCTTTTATGAGACCTATGTGAAGACTGGTCAAACCTTAGTTGTCACGGTTCCGATGACGGTTAAAAATGAGTTGACCAAAACAGGTGTTCAGTATGAAAATACAGCCTATCAGATTGATTTTGGCTTGGCCTATGTCACGGAAACAGTGGTCAATAATGTTCCCAAACTAGACCCACAAAAAGATGTGGTGATTGACTTGTCTCATAAAGATGACAGCCTTGACGGGAAAGAAGTGGCCTTGCATCAAACCTTTAACTATCGCTTGGTTGGATCATTGATTCCAAGCAATCGTGCGACTGATTTATTTGAATATGGTTTTGAAGATAACTATGATGAAAAGCATGATGAGTATAATGGTGTTTATCGCAGCTATCTGATGACGGATGTCATCCTCAAAGACGGTTCTGTCTTAAAAGAGGGGACAGAAGTCACGAAATATACCTTGCAACAGGTGGATACAGAAAATGGCTTAGTGTCAATTTCATTTGATAAATCCTTTTTAGAGACTATCTCTGATGGTTCAGCCTTTCAGGCAGATGTATACCTTCAAATGAAACGGATTGCGACTGGTCAGGTGGAGAATACCTACCTTCATACAGTGAATGGCTATGTCATCAGCTCAAATACAGTTGTAACACATACACCTCAACCTGAAGAACCAAGTCCAAATCAACCCACACCACCTCAACCACCAATTGAGACTATTGAACCGCCTGTTCCAGCAAGCATTTTGCCAAATACAGGGGAACAGGAATCCCTTTTGGGCTTGATTGGAGCTGGTATTCTACTTGGTACGGCTTATGGACTGAAGAAAAAGGAGGAGAAGTAGATGAATCCAAAAACCATTTATGAAAAGGATTCAGACCAAGATGGTTTGACAGATGCTCAGGAACTGGCTTTGGGAACCAATCCGCAGTCTGTTGACACAGATGGTGATGGTCAAGCTGATTTAGAAGAACTACAATCAGGACATTCACCACTAGTCTCACAAAAGGAGTTGTGTGATGGCTTGGAACTTTGACACCATGAAAGAGGCTTTGTCTGAAATGGAGAAGGTCGATTACCAAGAGTTTATCAAAGCCTTTCTCTCTTTGGAATTAAGTATTTCTGATAGAACAATCCTCAATCAGGTTTATCAAGATTATATGGATGAGGATGACCTATCCTTGATTAGTGATGAGCTACGAGTTAAAGTTGATGGCTATCTGGATGAAGTCCAGGCAGATATGACTGATATTCTGGAAAAATTGTACCGAACAGGTGAAGGCTCTAGTTTTATTATGGATCTAATGTCTTCAAACAGTCTTTCGGATACCTTGGAACAGTATGAGGTTTTGGATAGTGACGATTATTCACCACTTAGCCTTGAAACCTTACAGGCCATGATTCAACAGGACTTGGCCATTTCCAGTCAAGATTATTTTGGAGATCTGGTTCACCTTGCCTTGCAAAAAGATTTACTAGACCAGAAAAGTCATTTCTTACAATACTATGTGGCAACTGTAATGGAAGGTATTCCACAAGAAAGAGACCAACGTGCCTTGGTCCTAGATTAACGCAAAGGGCTGAGAAACACTCTCAGCCTTTTTTAAATGGGAGGGAAAAATGAATCAAGAAGTCTTACTACAAATGATGAGAGCCAGCATTCCTCGTGATAGAGCCCTGCTTGAGGCGTTTTTATATTACCAAGCAGAGCATTTTGATGAGGAGTGGGATAGTCTTATTCGTCAGTTTATGACCAATAGGCAGGGAATCAAAAGATCTGTTCAGGTACTTCACCTTGAGACAGATGTTTCAGCTTTTGTCCAGGCTAGTCCTTATGATACTGCTCATGATCTATTGACCTATACACAAGTTTTCGGCCAAACTGGTCTCCAAAAACTCGACAAACTATCGCCGTCTGAAAAAGACTTGGTGATTGAAGTGGCCTTGTTCAATCTGGCCACTCGTTTTCAACTATTAGACTCAAATGGACACTACCAAACTATTTCACCAGATTCTCTATTACAAAAGAGTAGGGGAGCTAATTTGGTCAATGTGTATCGTGTGGCTAATAATTTAGCGGATCGGATCAGCCGAGATATTGAACAGTTTCTCTTAACTTACGAGCCTGATCTTGAAACAAGAGCTGATGAAACTATTCTAGAAAATGAAGAAACTGGTGATGAGCACAAAGAGAGTAGTAATCAAGCAATATCATTTAGAGAAGAGGGCTCTCTCATCATTGCTAGTTTGGATGTAGATTTGTCTCAACTAGATGTTCAAACAGGAAAAACCAGTCATCTGCCTGCCTATGAAGAGTTGTCATTACGACGTAAATTTGAGATTCTAACTTATTTTGACCAAATTCGTAATGAACGTTCCAAAGTCCCAAGTTTTAGACGAGGTGATTTTGATACTGATATGGAAATGATACCAGTCTTTGAGGGAGAAGAGTTACTAACCTATCTAGAGGCTGATGGTAGTCCCTATGAGCTGAAACGAACGCTGACTACGGTCGAAGAAAAGGAATTAGAAAAAATTGGACGAGATATTAGGATAGAAAATCAAGAAAAATTGACTCAGTTAGGGATTGAGCTATCTCAGTTTGAATCAGACCAAGTCGGTATTTTATTGGATGCGGCTGGTCGTTTTCGTTTAAAAAATGCGGACCTTGCTTTACTAGGTGGTTATCCCAAAGCCTCGGTAACTCAACTAGCCCTTGCGACAGAACTACTCCAAATGGGACTAAATCATGAAAAGGTTGAATTTTTCTTTGGCAGTCAACTATCTTTAGAAGAGTTGCGACAGGTTGCTTATGCCTTTTTACACCAAGAACTCAGCAGAGAAGATGCGGAGCAATTTGAAAAAGATAAAGGTAATCAGCCAGATTTAACCCTCAGAGATTGGAAGAGCAAGCTAGAGAAAGCTGAGTCGAAAGTAGTGGTTGATGAAGAATTTGCGAATAATCCACTAGTCCAGAGAGTATTGGACACTTATCCTCTGGGGTCATTGGTTTCCTATAAGGGACAGGACTTTGAGGTCATGTCGGTCAGCGATGCTCGATTGAATGGTTTGATTCGGATTGAGTTAGTCAATGATTTTTCGGATATCATTGAACAAAATCCAGTTCTTTATGTGAGGACCTGGGAAGAAGTCAGTCAGGCACTTCATCAGCCAAAGGCAGAACCACAAACAGAGTTAGAAGAAGCGGACCGAGAACTAAATCTTTTTTCATTTCTGGAAGAAGAATCAGTTATTGAGCACTCTATTCAGACTGTCGGTCTCTTAGAACCAAGTGGTGTAGAGGAACCTAACAATGATGTTATTGACCAATTAAACAACCAGGGTCCTGTTGAGGAGGTAGAGGAATCAATTCCAGAGATTCCAGTAACGGACTTTTATTTTCCAGAAGATTTGACGGACTTTTATCCTAGGACTGCTAGAGATAAGGTTGAGACAAACATTGCGGCTATTCGTTTGGTTAAAACACTTGAAACGGAACGCCGTCAGGCAAGTCCAAGTGAACAAGAACTCCTTGCCAAGTATGTGGGTTGGGGTGGACTTGCCAATGATTTCTTTGATGACTATAATCCAAAATTTTCTAAGGAACGAGAAGAACTGAAAGGTTTAGTCACAGATAAAGAGTATTCAGATATGAAACAGTCCTCTCTGACAGCCTATTACACAGACCCTGCCCTTATCCGTCAGATGTGGGATAAGTTGGAAAGAGATGGTTTTACAGGTGGTAAAATCCTAGACCCTTCCATGGGAACAGGGAATTTCTTTGCGGCTATGCCTAAACAGTTAAGAGAAAAGAGTGAGCTATATGGCGTAGAGTTAGATACCATTACAGGAGCTATAGCCAAACACCTTCATCCCAATAGTCATATTGAAATTAAGGGTTTTGAGACGGTAGCTTTTAACGACAATAGCTTTGATTTAGTGATTTCAAATGTGCCCTTTGCCAATCTTCGGATTGCGGATAACAGGTACGATAAGCCTTATATGATTCATGACTACTTTGTCAAAAAGTCACTAGATTTAGTCCATGATGGTGGACAAGTAGCCATTATCTCTTCAACAGGAACCATGGACAAACGAACAGAAAACATCTTACAAGATATTCGTGAGACAACTGAATTTCTTGGTGGGGTTCGACTGCCTGATTCTGCCTTTAAGGCCATTGCAGGAACGAGTGTCACATCGGATATGTTATTCTTCCAGAAACACTTAGACAAGGGATATGTGGCAGACGACTTAGCCTTTTCAGGTTCCATTCGTTATGATAAGGATAGTCGCATTTGGCTCAATCCTTATTTTGATGGGGAATACAATAGCCAAGTGCTAGGAACCTACGAGGTCAGAAATTTTAATGGCGGAACACTTTCTGTTAAGGGGACTAGTGATGACTTGATTGCAAGTGTTGAAACAGCTCTACATCAAGTAAAAGCCCCAAGAAAGATTGATAGAAATGAGGTCATCATTAACCCAGATGTGTTGACCAAACAAGTCATTGATACCTCCATTCCAGCTGAAATGAGGGAGAATCTAGGTCAGTACAGTTTTGGTTATCAGGGTTCTACGGTCTACTATCGAGATAATAAAGGCATTCGAGTCGGAACTAAGACGGAAGAAATCAGTTACTATGTCGATGAAGAGGGCAACTTCAAAGCATGGGACACCAAACATTCCCAAAAACAGATTGATAGATTTAATAGCTTAGAAGTTACAGATGGCACTGCTCTGGATGTCTATGTGACCGATGATGCAGCTAAACGCGGACAATTTAAGGGGTATTATAAAAAGACAGTTTTCTATGAAGCTCCTTTGTCTGATAAAGAAGTGGCAAGAATCAAAGGAATGGTCGATATTCGAAATGCTTACCAAGAGGTCATTGCCATTCAACGCCATTATGACTACGATAAGGGGACCTTTAACCATTTGTTAGGCAAACTCAATCGTACCTATGATAGCTTTGTCAAACGCTATGGGTATTTGAATAGTGCTGTGAACCGCAATCTTTTTGATAGTGATGATAAGTATTCACTTCTTGCTAGTTTGGAAGATGAAAGTCTGGATCCAAGTGGAAAGTCTGTTATCTATACCAAATCCCTTGCCTTTGAGAAGGCTCTAGTGCGTCCTGAAAAAGAGGTTAAAAAGGTACATACTGCCCTTGATGCCTTAAATTCCAGTTTAGCAGACGGTCGTGGTGTTGATTTTGCTTATATGATGTCCATTTATCAGGTTGATTCTAAGGCAGTTTTGATCGAGGAATTAGGGGACTATATTATGCCAGATCCAGAAATGTATTTGAGAGGTGAGTTGACTTATGTTTCTCGCCAAGACTTTCTGTCCGGTGATGTCGTTAGCAAGTTAGAAGTGGTGGACCTACTCGTCAAACAAGACAATCGTGACTTTAACTGGACGCATTATGCAGGACTTCTAGAAGCGGTTAAACCAGCCCGTATTACCTTGGCAGACATAGATTATCGGATTGGTTCACGCTGGATTCCCTTGTCTGTTTACGGAAAATTTGCCCAAGAAACCTTTATGGGGAAAGCCTATGAACTGTCAGACCAAGAAGTAGCAACAGTCCTTGAAGTCAGTCCCATTGACGGGGTTATCACTTACCAATCTAAGTTTGCCTACACCTATTCCAACGCAACGGATAGGAGTTTAGGTGTCCCTGCTTCACGCTATGATAGTGGTCGAAAAATCTTTGAAAACCTCCTGAATTCCAATCAACCAACGATCACAAAACAAGTTGTCGAAGGGGATAAGAAAAAGAATGTGACGGATGTAGAGAAAACAACAGTTCTGCGTGCTAAGGAGACATACCTACAAGAACTCTTTCAAGATTTTGTAGCAAAATATCCAGACGTCCAACAGATGATAGAAGATACCTATAATAGTCTCTATAATCGTACAGTATCAAAGACCTATGATGGTAGCCATTTAACCATTGATGGACTTGCCCAGAATATATCCTTACGTCCTCACCAAAAGAATGCCATTCAACGAATTGTCGAGGAAAAACGTGCCCTACTAGCTCATGAAGTTGGTTCAGGTAAAACACTTACCATGCTTGGGGCAGGATTCAAACTGAAAGAACTCGGAATGGTAAATAAACCACTTTATGTGGTGCCGTCTAGTCTGACTGCTCAGTTTGGTCAAGAAATCATGAAATTCTTCCCAATCAAGAAAGTCTATGTGACCACCAAGAAAGATTTTGCCAAAGCCAAACGTAAGCAGTTTGTGTCCCGTATTATTACAGGGGACTATGATGCCATTGTCATTGGGGATTCACAATTTGAGAAGATACCGATGAGTCGTGAAAAACAGGTCACCTATATCAATGACAAAATTGAGCAACTCAGAGAAATCAAGCTAGGAAGTGATAGTGATTATACAGTGAAAGAAGCAGAGCGTTCGATTAAGGGACTAGAACACCAGTTGAAAGAACTCCAAAAACTGGAGCGAGATACCTTTATTGAATTTGAAAACCTTGGCATTGATTTTCTCTTTGTGGATGAGGCTCATCACTTCAAGAATATCCGTCCAATCACTGGACTTGGGAATGTAGCTGGCATTACCAACACAACTTCAAAAAAGAACGTGGATATGGAAATGAAAGTGAGACAGGTTCAGGCAGAGCATGGCGATAGAAATGTCGTTTTTGCGACAGGAACACCAGTTTCTAACTCTATTAGTGAACTTTTCACCATGATGAATTACATTCAACCTGATGTTTTAGAGCGATACCAGGTATCCAATTTTGATTCATGGGTTGGGGCTTTTGGGAATATTGAAAACTCTATGGAACTAGCCCCGACAGGAGATAAGTACCAACCCAAGAAACGGTTCAAGAAATTTGTCAACCTTCCTGAACTCATGCGAATCTACAAGGAAACTGCCGATATTCAGACCTCAGATATGCTCGACTTACCTGTACCTGAAGCTAAGATTATTGCGGTGGAAAGCGAGTTAACGCAAGCTCAGAAATACTATTTAGAAGAGCTGGTAGAGCGATCGGACGCTATCAAGTCAGGTAGTGTTGATCCAAGTAGAGATAACATGCTTAAAATCACAGGAGAAGCCAGAAAACTAGCCATTGATATGCGGTTGATTGACCCTGCTTACTCCTTATCGGATAATCAGAAAATCCTTCAAGTAGTCGATAATGTCGAGCGGATTTACCGTGAAGGAGCTGAATACAAAGCCACTCAGATGATTTTCTCTGATATTGGAACACCTAAAAGTAAGGAAGAAGGCTTTGATGTCTACAACGAACTGAAAGCTTTGCTGGTTGATCGAGGGATTCCAAAAGAAGAAATTGCCTTTGTCCATGATGCCAATACCGATGAGAAGAAAAACTCTCTCTCACGAAAGGTCAATAGTGGGGAAGTACGGATTCTCATGGCTTCGACTGAAAAAGGTGGAACGGGTCTAAACGTACAATCACGCATGAAAGCTGTTCACCATTTAGATGTTCCATGGCGTCCCTCAGACATTGTCCAGCGAAATGGTAGATTGATTCGTCAGGGAAACATGCACCAGGAGGTAGATATTTATCACTATATTACTAAAGGGAGCTTCGACAATTACCTCTGGCAGACGCAGGAGAATAAGCTAAAGTATATCACCCAGATAATGACCTCAAAAGATCCTGTGAGATCAGCTGAAGACATTGATGAACAAACAATGACTGCTTCTGACTTTAAGGCTTTAGCCACTGGTAATCCCTACCTTAAGCTCAAAATGGAATTGGAAAATGAACTGACAGTTTTAGAAAATCAAAAACGAGCCTTTAATCGCTCCAAAGACGAGTATCGCCATACCATTTCCTATTGCGAGAAGCACCTCCCTATTATGGAAAAACGGTTGAGTCAATATGACAAAGATATTGCCCAATCTTTGGCAACAAAGTCGCAAGATTTTGTCATGCGATTTGACAATCAAGCAATGGATAATCGTGCTGAAGCTGGGGACTATCTGCGAAAACTCATTACCTATAACCGCTCAGAAACTAAGGAAGTTCGGACTCTGGCCAACTTTAGAGGATTCGATTTGAAAATGACAACACGAGCTCCTAGTGAGCCCATGCCAGAGACTGTCTCTTTAATGATTGTAGGAGATAATCAGTATACTGTCGCCCTTGATTTGAAATCAGACGTGGGAACCATTCAACGAATTAGTAATGCCATTGACCATATTATTGATGACCAAGAAAAGACGCAAGAGCTGGTAAAGGATTTAAAAGATAAACTACGAGTAGCCAAAGTAGAAGTTGAGAAAGTCTTTCCCAAGGAAGGAGATTATCAGCTTGTAAAGTCTAAGTATGATGTTTTGGCTCCCTTGGTAGAAAAAGAAGTAGAAATTGAGGAGATAGATGCAGCTTTGGCCAAGTTTAGTGACGATACAACACCCCAAAAGAAGCAACAAATAGCACTCGAGATATAAGAAAAAAGGCTGACAAATAATTTTGAACGCGGTAAAATGAAGTCAAGAAATCACATAAGGAGAATAGATTATGGGCCAAACAGTAGAAGAAATGCGTTATCAACTAGAAGAATGGTTGACACAAGGCTATACAAGTCCAGAAGATAGGGCAAACTACCAAACTTTAAAGGAACAGTATGAAGATGAAACTCTTGATTATAGCTTTTCAAGGCGTGAGATTACTGGACAGCTGGAACTCATCATCACAAGTCGTGAGAATGATTTTCCAAACTTAGATGAGGTGACGAAGGCAGAATACCTTGATTTGGTTGCCCAACTTGATGATTTAGACAAGAGACAGGCTGACTACTATCGCAAGCAATTAACCTAGAAAGAGGTGTAAGATGTTGGAGCAAATTCTACAAAGTCTTTTGATTATCGCAGCAATAGGACTGATGTTGCTCGTCCTTTATCGGATTGTGAAAGTTTCAGGTGCTTTGTTTCTTATCGGACTCATCAGTGGATTAGTCTTTATAGAAATCTATGGAATTTACCTCTTCTTTACTGAGAGATACCTCTATACAGAAGATTTAGCAACTAATGGAATTTGGAGTTTTACAGGATTTTTTATTGCTTTGAATCTATTTCTTATTTTTAGCATTATAATGAAGTGGTGGAGAAATAGAATAGTTTAACACGGAGGATTACCAATGGGTAGTCCTTTTTCTTGTGATAAAATCTCCAAGCTAATCTTGATATGATGAGGCTATCACTAATAAAGGAGTAAGCCATGTTAAATAAAGTGAAAGCTCGATTTCTGATTGGAGTAGGAGGTTTAATCGCAGTCAGTTTTATGGTCATGATTGGCTACACGATTGGCTCACAAACCATTTCAAAGCAAACAGAGAACCAAATACGAGCAGAAGCCAATAAACTTGTGTCAAAGAAAAAGAAGGAGGAAAGAGCGACAGTCCTATCAGATGAGCTTGTCAATGAATTTCTCACTCAATATTTCACCAAGGTCCAGCTGGGTGAAAATAACGCTCGTATCAAACCCTACATGACGGACTCGGCATTTTCAGAAGAGGAAGCAAATCAGAATAAAGCGATCAATCAAGTTTATAAAGACTATATGCTTGACTACCGATTTGAATCAGCCAGTATCTATGTCAATACAGAAAGCCATGTTGCACTTGCGGAAGTTTCCTATCAAGTAACTTATGTTTCTGATTTGAGTGAGCAACAACAGCGAACAACTCAGACAGAAACCAAGACAGTTATGTTATCCTACTCCAAAGTTTCCGACAAGCTCCTAGTTAATCAGTTGACCACTTGGAATGGGAAACTGGAGGACATGAAAGAAGCAACAGATGGAGCCAATTCCAGTATACCAACGATCCAAGGAACTACAACAAGCGAGAACAACTAGCAGGAGACATTCTTCTGCTTTTTTTTGATAGGGAGACAAAATGACACGAATTAAAGCAGTAAAACAAAAGGCCATTTTAGATGTGGCTGAAAGTCTGGGTTATTCCTTCAGACGTTTATCAGGACACATTTATGAACACGCAGACCATGATTCCTTTCGGATTTTTGCTGATACCAATACTTTCAAATGGTTTTCAAGAGATATGCAAGGGGATGTGATAGACTTTGTTCAATTAGTAGCAGGCGTTACTTTCAAAGAGGCTGTATCCTATCTTGAAACTGGGGATTTTGAACAAGCTAAGTTGATAGAAGAAACGTATCAACCGTTTCAATATTATTTGCATGAAGAACCCTTTCAGCAAGCACGTACTTACTTGAATGAAGTTCGTGGCCTAAGTGATCAGATTATCAATACCTTTGGTAGACAAGGATTGCTTGCTCAAGCTACTTATCATTCGGAGTCGGTTTTAGTGTTTAAAAGCTATGATCATAATGGGATTTTACAGGCCGCTAGCCTTCAAGGTCTCATCAAAAATGAAGAAAAACACGATCGAGGTTATCTCAAAAGAATCATGAAAGGATCTCATGGTCATGTCGGTATTAGTTTCGATATTGGGAATCCCAAGCGACTCATTTTTTGTGAATCAGTTATCGATATGATGAGTTATTATCAGCTTCATAACAAGCAGCTATCAGATGTTCGCCTGATTTCAATGGAAGGCTTAAAACTTTCAGTGATTGCCTATCAGACCTTGCGTCTAGCAGCAGAGGAACAGGGGAAATTGGCATTTCTAGATACAGTAAAACCAAGCAGACTTAGCCATTATCTTCATGCAATACAAGAGACGACAACCTTTTTTCAAACCCATTCAAACGCATTAACTTTGGCTGTTGATAACGATGAGGCAGGAAGAGAATTTTGTCAGAAACTGTCAGATAAAGGATTTCCGATTTCTCAAGATTTACCACCATTGCAGGGCCTTGAAACAAAGTCAGATTGGAATGATATTGTGAAACAGCAGAGTGAACTATCCTTCAGTGATTTTATCCAAACAGCCCAAGCACAAGTCAATAAGAATCATCCTCCACCAAAACGAGAGCGTGTTTTGGAATTGTGATAACAAAATCAAGTCCGCTAACATAATCTAGAAAGTGACAAGGAGGACACTCTATGAGTTTGATTGAACGTCTGGCTGAAAAAGTAGCTAGGCAAGAAGAAAAGGTCTCACGTGAGACGGAGAAATTGGAACACTATCGTGACCAACTACAAACAGCTATGTACAGTACCTTTATTAAACGGCAACAATCTAGTCAGTTGTCATTTCATGAAGCACTAGAGAAAGCCTTTGGTAAAGAAACCACACTACAACCAAATTACAGAAATGAGGATACAGAATGAGTAAAACATGGAATTTTGATCAGCCACTAGATGATGTGAAACCAACATCGTCCCATGAAGAACGAGCTAAAATTGCAGCACTCTTCCATAAACAGGAAGAAAAACCAATTGAAGAAGTAGACTATGTGGCTACTTTTGAACAGCAACAAAAGGAGTTAGAATCTAAAGATGTACAAACGCTCGCATCAACCGTTAAACAAAGTCAGCCGAAGAAAGTAAATATCACAAGTGACTATAAACAACACTTGGCTGATACCATTGCACAAAACAACAAGGATATTTCCGCCTGTCAGAAGCAAATTGAAGAACTTCATCAATTGATTGATGAAAAGAAAATCCAAAATAAAAAGTTGCAGGCTATTTCAGTAGCCATTGATGATTTATAAGTCAGGTAGTCCTATGCGGGCTACCTTTTTACAATTGAAGGAGAATATAATGAAATTTTTTCAAAAGAAAAAACAAAACCAGGATCAATTTAAACGACTGATTCATCGACTATCAGAGATGTCAGATAGTGAACTAACCAAAGTAGAACAACTCCTAGATGTGGTTTTTGATACAAATTTTAAGCCTGATAGGAACGTTGAAATATCTCAAAGCGTTATAACCGACGAGGATCAAAGTCTTGATAGGTCAATCCAGGAAGCGAAAAATAAACTGAATACTGAGCAGTTGGAGAAGCGAATAGAGCAGTTTAAGCAATCGAAGAAACCTAAAAACGGATAGCGCACCAAATATGGTGCGCTATCCGTTTTTATGGTATAATGAAAGCAAATATGAGGAGGTCTTTATCTATGATTGGAGACAATATTAAATCACTACGTCGGACACACGATTTAACACAGCCAGAATTTGCGAAAATGGTTGGGATTTCACGCAATAGCCTGAGCCGTTATGAAAATGGGACTAGTAAAGTTTCAATAGAACTCATCGATCGTATTTGTCAAAAATTTAACGTTTCTTATGTCGATATTGTAGGGGAGGACAAGATGTTAGCACCTGTTGAAGATTACCAACTGACTTTGAAAGTAGAAGTGATAAAAGAACGTGGAGCAGCCATTTTATCACAGCTTTATAGATACCAGGATAGTCAAGATATTGCTTTTGATGATGAATCCAACCCTTGGATTTTGATGAGTGATGATTTGGCTGAATTGATCAATACAAAGATTTACCTTGTCGATACTTTCGATGAGATAGAGCGTTACAATGGCTATTTAGACGGTATTGAGCGGATGTTAGACATGGTGCATCATCGGGTGGTGGCTTAATGAGGTTGGAAGAATTTAGTGAGGCTGAGTTTCAGAAGGCTTTACAGCGAACTATTCGAGCCCTAACTCGTGGAAAGACGATTCCAGGTCAACCGAAAGCTATCTTGCTTGGAGGACAAAGCGGGGCAGGTAAGACGACTATTCATCGTATCAAGCAAAAAGAATTTCAAGGTAATATCATTATCATCGATGGTGATAGCTACCGTTCTCAGCATCCCAATTACTTAGCCCTGCAAGAAAAGTATGGCAAGGACAGCGTGGACTATACTAAGGGATTTGCAGGAAAAATGGTAGAACAGTTGGTTGATGAACTCAGTACGCAAGGCTACCATTTGCTGATTGAGGGAACCTTGCGAACTACTCAAGTTCCTCGTCAGACTGCTCAATTATTATCTTCTAAAGGTTACCAAGTTTCCTTAGCAGTGATTGGCACCAAACCAGAGCTTTCTTATCTCAGCACCTTGATTCGTTACGAGGAACTTTATGCCATAGATCCGACTCAGGCTAGAGCAACACCAAAAGAACACCATGATGGGATTGTAGAGAACTTGGTGGATAACCTAAAGGAGTTAGAAAGTGAGAAACTCTTTGACCAGATTCAAATTTATCATAGAGATAAAACTTGTGTCTATGATTCTGAATCAGATGAAGGTTCAGCAGCAGAAGTGTTACAAGAATGCCTCTTTGGAAAATGGAGTAAGGTAGAGGAGGAGATGATGAAGGTGGGACAGGAAAGGTTGAGGGATATGTGTAATTAGGAATGTATATCGTGTTTAATAATATAAAATATCTAACTTGTTACTATTAATTGCGCCAAAGTATGGAGTTTTTATTGAAGAATACAATTTAGACATGAAATTTTTGAAAGTAAGAATACTAAACTGTCTAGTGCCCTACTAAATCTCTGATTCTATGGATTATTAAGTACTACTAATTTAGAGTTAGACACTTAGATAGGTTTGTTCCTGATTTAGAACAAAGTGAAAGAATGTATGTAATTTAGCCTAGAATAGTTTTTCAATCTCAACACAAATGAAAAAGGGATTGATGATTGGATTGGATATAACTTATGTCAAATGAATTACAGAATTTAGAATTTAGCAGAATTAATAAAATAAAACATACGAAAGAGCGTTGTTAGGTTAATCTATAATTATGTATTTTGATAATAAATTACGAATTTATTTGTTAGAAGGAGGTGAGTTATAAAATAATTTTTTTAATAATATAGTCATAAAAATGTGATGACTTATTTAAACTTTTTTTAGTAACAGTTAAAAACTTAAGCAATAATAACTATAATTAAGGAGCTAATATGAGTGATATAAAATTCTATGAAAAGGTCTCAGAAGAGATTGAAAAATCCAATGAGTATAGAAAGTTGAGGGAAACACTTAGAGAAAAAATTAGGGAAATCGATGGTACAATTTATATATTACAAAGTCCTTTATATAATATTGAGGGAGAAAAGACTACAGAAAATAAGGCTATGTCGGTTGATTCTTTTGTTGTTCTCATTCCAAAGACAAAAATAATTTTTACAAGTATCTATGATATCGATGATAGTAATTTTGAAGATTATGTTGGAGAATTTCTGGATTCAATAACAACCTTAAGCGGAGTTTTCGGATTCAAAGGAAAAATCGGAAATAGTAGAAAATGGTCACACTTAATCCATGAGCAGCCAATTAATTCAATTTCAATGGAAACAATAAATGAATTATCCATACAAGATAAGGAATCACGTGTAATTCTAGATATTCTTATTTCTTTAATAACAGGTTCAATTAATACGCCTGAAAAAGGGGGAAATGTTGAAAGCCTATTAGACGCCGTTCGAAAAAGAATTGTCCAATTTGATGGCGATCAAACTAGATTTATATATGACGAAATTACCGACAAAGAAATTGCAATACAAGGTTTAGCGGGTACTGGTAAGACAGAACTATTATTTCATAGATTAGTAAATTTATATAATCAGACCGATAAAAAAATTATTTTTACGTGTAATAGTAAAATCTTAGCAAGCGATATTCAAAAACGTCTTCCCAAATTTTTTGATCAAATGAAGGTATCTCAACGGGAAGATATTGATGAGCGGATTAAGGTAATGAGAAGTTGGGGTTCAAGGTACAATTCTAATTCGGGTTTGTATAGTTACATATGCCATTTCTACGGACTCGATTTTATTAACTATAATGACTCTGGTATAAAAGGTTTTGATGGAGTTTGTGAATTAGCTGAACAACAATTAGAATTAATAAAGGAAGAATTAGGACCTGACTTTAAATATTGTTCGGACTACATACTTATAGATGAAGCTCAAGATTTCTCTGATTCTTTTTTTAGATTATGTAAACTTGTAGCTTCGACACAAGTGATTATTGCAAGCGATATTTTCCAGACAATATATGAAAGAAAATCTGAGGTAGTTCAGCAACCTAATTTCACTTTAAATAAGGTTTATCGGACTGATCCAAAGAATTTCATGTTTTCACAATTTTTAGGATTCGGTCTTAAAGAAAAAACCGTTATAAAATGGTTTGACGATGATGAGGCTTGGAAAACATCAGGGTATACTTTTAATAAACATCAGAGTGATGGAAGAACGGTTTATGAGTTTAGCAGGGAACCGATTCAAAGATTTACTGATTTCGATGATTATTCAATTCAACCGACTGATTTAAGATATACACAGAGTGATGACGAAATTTTAAACGAAGTTATAGATATAATTGATAAATTAAGAAACAATCATCCAGATATTACTCCTGCAGATATCGGAATTGTATTCGTTTCGAAAGGGAAGAACGGTTATAGATTAGCGGATATGATTAGTTCGTTAATTGAACAAAATTATAATTGGGAAACTCAAAAAATTTATGAGAGCAGATATAAATCTAGAAATAAAGATAAGGTGTTCATAAGTAATCAAAATAATGTTAAAGGGTTAGAATTTTCATTTATTATTGGTATTGTTTTAGATGAAATTACTCAAGATATTGAAAGTAGAAATACAATATATATGTTAATGACTAGGTCATTTTTAACTTCCTATCTAATACTCTCGAAGTCAAATAAGTTAATTTATGATGAATACAAGCCATTGTTAGATGAGATAACTGACACTGGAAAGGCGCTAATTTATCAACCTGAGAAATCGAATATATTAAAACCAGAGCAGTTAAAAAACTTAATTGAAGGTTCTTTGACATTTGATCAAAAAATTGAGAGAGCTTTAAAAAATCGAGAGTTATTTAACATGGAAAACAGTCAGAAAATTAAAGGACTTATAAATGCTTTAGTCGGAAATATCGGAATCACTGTATCAGAAATTGAAGAAATTATAGAAAAAAATAGGAATTATTTAAATGGCTAAAGAATATTCATTTTATTTGGGGAAATCCTTAGAAAAATTATTAAAAAATCCTATAAAAAATCAACTAGATTTAGTACATCTCATATTAAGAACAGCTCAAGAAATTATTAATCCAATTTCAGATACTAGAGAAATTAAAGATGAAAAGAATGTTGAAAAGGATGAAGGATTTAGAATTGTATACCCTGATTTGCCAAAAGAGAGACTTCAAAGAATTTTTTTCTGTAATAAATATCCAGACTTTGAAGGTCTCCCTATGTATACAATACAAACTTTTGTTTTTCCATTTAAAATAGTTAAAAACGAAGATGATGAGTTTGCCTTTTATAGCCCATACTATCAATAGTAAAAATGTAGGTCATTTTATCGTTGTGTATAAAATAAGTGACACTGCTATTTTTTATTTTGATCCTGGTGAAGGAAAGCGTAGAGTTAGTTTTGAAGAGTTTAAAAAAGATTGGACTCAGGTAATTCTTTGTGTAGTTTCTACTGAAAAACTCAAAAAAAGGAAAATAAAAAATCAATATTCTAAGATATTTGCTATTTTGTTTTCTGAAAAAAATAACTTTATTAAAGCCGTGATATATTCTGTTTTTGTATCAATATTATCATTTTTAGGAGCATTTTTTTATAAGAATGTTATTGACAATATCTTAGGAAACATCTCCAATGGAGGGGGGGCATCAATTTGGAGTGTTATTACAAATAACATGAATCTTTTATTCATATTACTTGTAATTTTATACTTGATACAGAGCTGTTTTTCTTTTTTAAATGCATACGTTTTAAGTAGGATTGCAAAAAAGATTAATAGAAAGTTGTCTACACTATTTTTTTCACATATAATCAACCTTCCCATAGAATTTTTGGACAGGAATGATTCAGGCGCTATTATTTCCCGATATCATAATATAATTGAATTGCAAGATATGAGTATAAATCTTATTCTATCTTTTTTAATCAATATTCTTATGTTAGTTCTAGGAGGGATAATATTATGTGTAATTAATCCATTACTTTTTTTGGTTGTAACTTTGATGATATTTATATATTCTCTTGTGGTATTTTCCTGGATTGAACCTGTGAAAAACTCAAATAGGGATATACAAAAAAGTTATTCAGAAACAATTACTTTAGTAAATGAATCTTTAAATGGAATTGATACTATAAAATTACAAAATGGTGAGAAGCAATTTATAGAAAAATTTACACTTTCTACAAATAATTTATCTAATGGTGTTTTTAGAACATTGAACTACCAAGGGTTAGTGTCTTCGAGTGTGATGTTTATTGAGGCTGTTGGAAATTTAATTGTTATTTGGTTGGGAAGTAAACTTGTTATGAGTGGACAATTAAGCCTTAGTTCATTAATTGTTTTTGAATCTCTAACAATGTATTTTACTACTCCAATGAAAAGTTTGATAAGCTTATTTGGAAGTGTACAGACTTCTTTTATAATTTTGTCAAGAGTTTCGGATATTCTCTCTATTGGGGTGGAAAAAATTTCGTATGATAATCCAATTGAAATTGAATTAGATGGTTCAATTAGAATAGATAATATTAGTTTTAAATATAATTTATTGAATAAAACTCTCTCAGAAATATCAACTGTAATTAGAGCAAATAAGATTTATGGATTAGTCGGTAAGAATGGCAGCGGTAAGTCTACCTTAATGAAAATTATTGCTACCCTATTACTTCCAAGTGAAGGAGGGGTGTATTTCAACGATATTAGATTGACAGAATCTAATTTATTAAGTGTTCGTAAGCAGATATCTTATGTTAGTCAAAACCCTTACGTTTTTGAAGGAACCCTCAGAGAAAATTTAATGTTTGGTAATGATGTTGACGATGAAGAATTGGATGAGATGTGCAAACTTTTAGATCTTTATAGTCTCGTCCCGAAAGGAAATGGCTTAGGTATGTTTATACTTGAATCGGGTTCTAATTTATCAGGGGGACAGCGACAAAAGATAGGACTAGCTAGAGCACTTTTAAAGAATCCCAAAATATTATTATTAGATGAAGCTACTAGTAGTTTGGATGAGTATACTGAAAACTTAGTTTTCTCATATTTACAATCTTTGAAACAGAAAATGACAGTTATTTCAATTTTTCATGATTCAGAAAAGTTGAAGTATGTAGATGAAATAATCGAATTAGATAAAGGAGAGATGCAATCTAAAGAGTGATTGATATTAAACCTAATCATTTGGTTTTTTCTAAAATAGTATGGATGCAAGCGACTTTTTTGGGAATTCCATTGCTAATTTTTGAGCCGTAAGTTTTAATAATTTCACTACGACAAAACTATCATTTAAGGCTCACTTCGTTCGCTCCTATCTGAAATTATAGTACCGATTTTTTAAACAATAGTAGTTTTTGATTTTGTTGAGTATGAGATATAATTTATAGGAAAAGCAAGAAATGTTGTTGAAAGGAGTCACCATGGAAACAAGACTATCTGTAGTTAATGTTAAAAAAGTATATGGAGATAGGGAAGTTTTAAGTGATATTACCCTAGATTTGGAACAAGGGGAAATTTTAGGATTAGTTGGTCCTAATGGAGCAGGTAAAACAACTTTAATGAAAATTATCCTTGGTCTAACACCTAGTAGCAGTGGCCAAATATTTGTCAATGGAGAAGATATAGTCAATGATAAACCAGACTACCTAAATCAAGTAGGCTCTATCATTGAATACCCTGGTTTTTTCCCTAATATGACCGCAATTGATAATTTGGAAATATTCACTTCACTTTACGATATCAAGCTTCCTAAGAGACGATACCTAGAAGTTCTAGAATTAGTAGGGCTTTCAGACTACTTGACTTTGACCGTGAAGTACTATTCATTAGGGATGAAGCAACGCTTGGGAATCGCACAAGCAATTATCCATTATCCTAAATTGTTAATCCTAGATGAGCCTTTCAATGGTTTAGACCCTATCGGGATAGAAAATTTACGAGAACTTTTAAAAAAATTAGCCCAAAATGGTGTCGCTATCATGATATCTAGCCATTCTTTGGAAGAACTACAAAAGGTTATTCATTCCTACATTATTATAAATAATGGACTTAGCCAGCCGAAAAAGTCGCTTAATCAAGATTCTCAACAGTGGTTTCTTCAGACAGAAAATATTGATAGAACAGTAGCTATTTTAGAGGCTTTAGCAATTTCCTACAGACTTATACAGGAAGATATTTTTGAGTTAAAAATAAACTTAGATGACGACAAACAAATGAGACGACAACTATTTAAAAAATTATCAGAAAAAGATATCTTAATTCATCAATTTTCCAAGAAGAGCATACAACTTACTCACGAATATCTATCTATTGTCAAGGGGGAGGAGTAAAATGAAAAGTATCATCAAATTAGTTAGAAACAATATTATAATGCTAAAAGCAAGTCATATGTTAAAAGTAGTTTTTCTGGTATTTTTCATAGCGGTTACCCTGTTAAGTGTTTTTTTTAGACTAACTATTAAATCTGTTAATCGGTTGGAGTTGTTTTCAGAAGTTATTGGAATATTTGGGGGAATTATTCTAATTATCCTTGCATTTCTAAGTCTTTATCTCATTTTTTATCCAAAAATTCTAAATTTGGAGCAACTATTCTTAACACGTCCAATCACTAAAAAAGTCTACTTTGTTTCCAAAATATTGGTGTCCCTTATAATTTTAATCTTGTTAATATTTATTCTAACATTTGTTAGTTATGGCATTTTATTGACAGGAACAAGTTATTTTTGGCAGGGCGAAGCAATCGCAACCTTGCTCATTAAAATTGCTAATGTTAGTCTAGTTGGACTATTTTTAATAGCAATTATTTACTTTACATCGGCACTGTTTTCATCTATTTATCTTAACTTTGCTATATTTTTTATTATTTATCTAGGAGGAGAAATTCTCAAAACAAACATATATAGTGATATCTATCCGCCTTCTCTATCTGCCTACACTCCATTTGGTCTACTAAAATTAGATTATTCTTACCAGCTTGGTTATCTAGGAACTTATGCAATACAAGTATTATTAATTATCGTGTTTAGTAGTATCTTACTGTTTATCTCGATTCTTTGTTCTGACAGAAGGACATATTAGCGTCTATAAATGCTAGCATTATATTCTTCTAGTTTTAAAGTAGTGTGAATGTCAGTAAACTTATCAATTTGAAAAAATATGCGCTAATTTGATACATTATTTATAGCTCGAAATTATAATATTGAAACTAAATTGTCTCAAAATTGATAATCACACAGATTAACTCCGCCCGCTCACAATTCAAATCGCTTCTTGCTGTTTCGATAGGCTGCGCCATTATTTGGAATGTTTTAAATCGTGCTTAAAAATGCTCATTTTGGATTCAAGCAGCAACTATTTCTCTATTTAAGATTTTTTCTTCCATGATTAATTGACGAATTTTTGAGTTTTTATGGTGTGTCGCTTCGTTTTGCCTGAGTCGTTTTTGTTTTGATTTTTTTGGGACGTTGAATAGGACTCTCAGTAACATCCACTGCCACATAAGCGCTGGGGACTTCCAAGTTATCCAAGTCAAATAAACCTGAGTCTTGAAGAGTATCTTCTACCCAAGTATGGTGTTGCCTGTGGCTGTACCAACGTCAAAATCAAAGGCAAGTAGGCATTAAGTTGAATAAAAACGAAGGTAGGGAAGTGTCATAATCAGCTGGTCTTCCATACTAAGACGACGTTTACGCCCTTCTCTTGGGTGTTGCTTTTGGTAGGCTGCGTTTAGACAAGTTAACACCTCATCAAACGTATTTTTGACTCCTGTCAAGAGTTTGAAGTTGACGGCACTTATTTCTGAGGTTTTTCATAAGCATTTTTCATGAAAATAGTATAGCAAATTTTGTTTCTGAACAAGGCTATTGAAAATATTTATTGGGGACTATATACTAGTTTACACAAACTACAAGATATGGTATTTTAGACATTATTAAAAGACGATTTCCGTTTGGAAGTCGCCTTTTTATATTTTGTTAATACTACATATTGTGCTTGGTGTAAACTGGTATATAGTTCTCATTCCTTATTATTCGCTCTGAAATATGATGGATAGAGTGGATTGAGTAAATGAATAATCTTATATACACTCATTTTGGTTATTACCACTAATCAGTGGAGGAATAAGTTAGAGACTATGTGATTTGCTTAAACTAGATATCTTCAGATGGATATTCGAACAAATAGTGTCAGATGGAGTGTTCATAATCACTTATTTCCAATAAACTTGTACTAAAGAAAGCGAGTGATATTAAAATTAGTCCTCTTTGTACGAGGATAGTCACTTATTTGGATTATTATTTAGAACGACATATACGATGGTATAAGTAGTGTACTTGGTAGACTCCGCTTAATATTAAGTATGAAAGTATATTAAGATTTCTTTTGAAATAATGGTATGTAATGCTATCGCGATTCTAAGCAGTAGGTGGCATATTAAGAAAAGTGATAATTCGGCAAAGTGAAAACCAGCGACTTTAGACGCTGGTTGATGTGTAATCATATAACGCTTGCCCCAAACCTACTTAACAGTAGTCCTATGACCAGGATGTTTTTCTTCATGTTTTCGCGCCATATCGGCTGCTGTGTTTCTAAACCAGTGATCATGACTGATATAACCACAATCACGACAAAACCAAACATAGCCCCCAAAGACAGCTTGTTGTTCCTCAGTAGAAAGTTTACGCATAATAACTTCCTCCTTCTTATATTTTTATTCATG
>NZ_JBNPOS010000020.1:0-32735 GCF_050315295.1 Streptococcus sp. SGI.013 | reverse complement strand
CTGAAAGTGACTCAGATTGGCTAGCTGATGTTGATGCTGATTCAGACGCTGATGTTGAAGCTGATTCAGATGCTGATGTTGATGCTGATTCAGACGCTGATGCTGACAATGACTCAGATTGGCTAGCTGATACTGATGCTGATTCAGATGCTGATGCTGAAAGTGACTCAGATTGACGCTGATACTGATGCTGACTCAGATGCTGATGTACTTACTGACTCGGATACAGACGTACTGTTTGATTCAGACTCTGAAATTGCTGTACTTGCTGATTCTGATACAGATGTACTGTTTGATTCAGACTCTGAAATTGCTGTACTTGCTGATTCTGATACAGATGTACTATTTGATTCAGATTCTGAAATTGCTGTACTTGCTGATTCTGATACAGATGTGCTATTTGACTCGGATGCTGAATCAGACTCAACCGTAGATACTGATTGTGAAGTTGAGATTGATGTTGACTCAGATTCGTTAACAACATATACATGAGTAGTTTCAGTCATTGAAGTACCAGTATATCTTAAAGTAAGCGGGAATGTAATTCCTTTAAATGTTGATGCTGAATCAGTAGGTCTTACATTACGTCCAAAGTGAATATTAAGTGATGCAACACTACCATTCGGTTGAATTTGGAAGTAAGCAATATTATCAGTATCATTATTGAATTGGATTTTAATCCATTCCTCTGATCCTAATGTAGATAAATCTAATTGACTTGCATCAGTAACAACTGTCGTACCGGTCTTGTCATTACCTCTTGTAATCACATACCCAGAGTCCAACAATGACGAATCAAGTAAATATTGAGTATTTGAATCACCGACTGTCATAGTTGAGGTAGTCAAAATTCGAATAAATCCATCAGTTGATGTTGTTGTATAATCATGAGTGCCTGTGTAATTTGGATCAGCAACCCACAATTCTTTAATAACAGCTTGCTCAGTTGTTTCGACACCATCAACGGTAGTTGTTACTGTAGTTGGTGTAACAATTGTTTTATACTGAATCAACTTACCAGCATCAGCCCAATCATATGGATACCCTTGACGAACCTGTTCTACATAAGACTCACCAGCAACAGGAGTTACATCTTTAGTAGTAGTTGTTGTAGTTGAATAATCATAACCTGGGAAATCTCGAATATCTGATGGAGTGTTTGTCAATCCAGGTAGTGTAACCACAGAATATGTACCTAAAACTGTACCAGTATCGGTAACATAAGTCGTTGTATTGGTAATTGGAGTTGGCACAAGCGTGTTTGTGGCAATTGTATTCTGATCAAATGTTACAGATAACAAACCAGATGCAGTATCAGAAGCACCAGTCGTAGAATATGACGCAACAATTGGGAAGTTTGCTGATTGAGCTTGATAATGAGTAAACTCTGCAGATTCTGATGGACTGATTGAATGTGATTCCAATAGGTTACCTGCATTATCTACTAATTCAACAAGAATTGAACCTGAAAGATTCTTATCAACAGAAGCTCGTAAATAAGCTCCGTTAGTTGAAGAAGCATTATATCCACGCAATACACCAACGGTACCATCATACCAACCGGCTAATGGGATGAACTTGAAAGTGATGTAATCTGAAACTTCTGTAGCTTTGAGAGTACCTGACGTAGTGTGAGTAGCAGTTGCTCCATTGGCATCATCCATAGATGGGCTAACTGATACGGCATCAACCAAGGTACCTGTACCTGAACCGATAGTCGTTGAGGTAGTAGCTGCTAATGCATCCGCCATACGAGCAAAGACAAGACCGTCAGTAGTTGTTTTACTGAACTCAACTGCAAGGGCTTCAACACTTGAACGAACCGCTGTGATCTGAGCTTGAATCTCTTCAACTGTTGCATTAGGATTACTTAAAATTGTTTGTGCTGCTGTAATCTCAGGTGCAGTTGCGGCAACAGCTGCTGCCAATTCTGTGTTACCAGCTTGAGTTGTAGCCAATTGGTTAGTAGCTTCTGCTGAAAGAGCTTCTGCTTCAGATGTCACTTGCTCAAGAATAGTAAGAGCTTCTTCTTTAGTTTGTGTCGTTGCTGTTGTTGATTCTGAACTTGTCGCTGATGTGCTTTCTGCTGACTCAGAAGTAGATGCGACTGATGTCGAAGCTGATGTTGATTGACTTGCTGATACAGAAGCTGATGTTGAAGTTGACGTCTCTACTGAAGTTGATGCTGATACTGAGGCTGCTTCAGAAGCTGCTTCAGATAGAAGAGTCGAGATGCTAGCTGATGTTGATAGGCTTGCTGATACAGAAGCTTCGTCCGTACTTGCTGATGTGCTTGTGCTCTCAGTTGCTGAAGCTGACTCTGTTACTGTAGACTCAGAAACAACTGTACTTTCTGTTGTTGAAGCTGTCAAAGAAACTTGGTCAGTTGTAGCTAATACATCTGTAGTCGTTGTTGTTTCAGTTGCAACTGTATCCTCGGCATGAACTGTATCTGATAAGATTAATCCACCACCTGCGACTGCTCCTGCAGAAAGAACACCACGTAGCATGTGTGAAGCTAGAGAATAACGTTCTTGATCAACATTTTCAACCTTAACTTCTTGACTACCACCTTTGATAAGGTTAAGCAATCCGATTTGGGACATCACTGTTGTTACCCAGTGTTTACCTGATTTGTGGAGTTTTACGCGACTCTTGCGCGAGGTTTCTGTCAAACCTTTTTTGAGATGATTACTCATAAATTTGTTTGAAATCTCCTTTTTGATTATTATTTGTGCCATTTTTTAAAAGAATAGCAAACTTTTAAGGTGAATCTATTAACAAAGTGTTCACCTCACAAGTGGTTATACCTTGGTCAACTAAAACCAATGCAACACTTGCATTAAAAAGTGTAACTTGATATAAACTTTACTCTCAATAAAAATGTAGTGTTTCTAACCGACTCACATTAGCCAAAGCAGCCTATTAAAGTTTGTCTAATATGATAAAAGAAATCATTTTTTCTTATTTCTGAATAAAGTCTATAAAAATCCACCCTAATACACCTTAATTTTAACCTTTTTTCTTAAGACTGTCAACTTTTATGTCTATTTATTATAGTTATTTTTATATATAGGAAATTTATTGTCAAAAAATATCTCTTTCAGCCTCCGGAATCTCATTTTTTTTTTTTTGATTTTAATATTAAACCATAATATCATTTATTATTAATTTTATAGAATAAATGATATTTTTAAAAATACCTACCGAGCAAAGCTCGATAGGTTTAGTTCAGTAGTGAAGTACTGTGAACTGTTCGGTTATCTCTATCAGGATAAATATAATTGATAGCTTGGTTTATCGCGACTGGTGCTTCTCCAAAACCTGTTGCAATCAAATCAACTTTTCCATCATAGGCAGCTGCATCTCCAATTGCATAAACTCCCTCTTGGTTGGTCTCAAATAAAGATGAAACAAAAATGCTACTTCGCTTACTATCAAGATTCCAATTTTTTAGGTTTTTATTGGAAGTTGAAAATCCAAAACTCACAATAAGAGCATCAAGAGAAAGTTCCCCCCTTTCCTCCTCTTTTACCTTTTGAATGACAAGAGACTGTGCCAAGTGGCCATCTCCTTTTAATTCAAGAGGCAGATAAGGTGTGAACACTTGCACATTTGATTGCCCTAGAAGTTCAACACTGTGTTCATGGGCTCGGAAAGCTTCTCGACGGTGGACTAAACTCACTGATTTTGCCAAGCCATCAAGCGCTAAAGCCCAATCAAGTGCAGAATCTCCTCCTCCGCAAATCACAACATCTTTTCCAGCAAACTGATCTAACTGATGAACATTGTAAACAAGGTTAGTGTCAGCATAAATCTCTTCATTTTCCAATCCTAAAGGGCGTGGAGCAAAAGCTCCATTACCACAAGCAATAATGATTGCTTTAGAAAAATGTTGATTCTTGTTGGTTTGGATAGTAAATAGACCATCTACTTTTTCAAAAGTTTTAACTTCTTCTTTTAAACAAATGGTTGTACGATCTTCAAAACGCTTTAATTGTTTTAGGAGGTTTTCGATGAGCTCAGCACCTGTCACTTCTGGATAGGCTGGAATATCATAGATTTTCTTTTCAGGATATAAAATAGCAGGTTGTCCACCTAGCTCGGATAAGCTTTCAATGATTTTTACGGACATACCACGTAAACCTGCATAAAAAGCCGCAAATAAGCCCACTGGTCCACCACCAATAATTGTAATATCGACAACTTGTTTTTCCGTCATTTATTTTCTCCAAACATTTAACTTTTTTTCATTATAGTACACGTAAGATTTAACTCAAGATATTTTCTAGGCTTTTAAAAATTGAGCTGATGTCCTTACTCGGCTTTGATCTTATCGAGCAACACCGCTTCTTCTTCAGTTAGGCTGTAATTTTCTAATAAGTCAGGACGGCGCTGATAAGTTTTTCGTAAACTTTCTTCTAAGCGCCATTTACGAATATTTTCATGGTGACCGCTCATCAGCACATCTGGCACCAGCATACCACGAAAATCATAGGGGCGTGTATACTGAGGATATTCTAAAAGGCCAGATGAAAAGGAATCGTCTTGATGACTTGCTTCTTTTCCAATAACATCTGGAATCAAGCGAACAGTTGCATCTACTATTGTCATCGCAGCTAATTCACCACCTGTCAGTACAAAATCTCCTAAGGACACTTCATCTGTCACTAAGGTCTTAATGCGCTCATCGTACCCCTCATAGTGTCCACAAATAAAAATTAACTCGTCTTCTTGTGCTAGCTCCTCTGCAAAGGATTGATCAAAGCGGCGCCCCGCAGGATCAAGCAAAATAACACGTGGTTTTTCAGCTCCAATCTTTGCAATTGTATCAAAAATCGGCTGAGCTCTAAGCAACATCCCTTGACCTCCACCATAAGGCTCATCATCCACATGACGAGCTTTTTCCGCATTTTCTCGGAAATTATGGTAGTTAATCTCAAGCAAACCTTTATCTTTCGCTTTTCCAACTATAGAGTGCTCAAGGGGAGCAAACATCTCTGGAAAAAGGGTTAAAATATCAATCTTCATCATCCAAACCCTCTAAAACATCAACGTCAACACGATGATTAGCAATGTCAACATTCAAAATGACTGGAGGAATATAAGGAAGTAATAAATCCCGCTTTCCTTTACGCTTTACCACCCAAACATCATTTGCTCCTGGTTGAAGAATTTCTTTAATTTGACCAATCAGGAGATCATTTTCATAGACATCTAAGCCAATAATTTCGTGGTAGTAAAACTCACCATCATCTAAATCTGTCAGATGTTCTTCTGCCACTTTTAAACTAAAACCTTTATATTTTTCAATGTCATTGATATGATTCATATCCTTAAATTTAATAATATCAAAGTTTTTATGTTTACGGTGTTTTGCAATTGTGACAACTGAAACAAATTGATCCTTATCATCAAAAAGAGCTAGCTCGCTCCCTTTTTTAAATCGGTCTTCAGCAAAATCAGTCACACTCAAGACACGCATTTCACCTTGAAGTCCTTGTGTATTGACAATCTTTCCAACATTAAAATAATTCATCTTCTCTCCACTCTTGGCTACCAAGGCTCCTCTGCCTTTCAATATTTTTTCCTTCCCCATTAAGCGCTAGCAAATCTCTTTTCTAGGTAATTGGTCAGACAAACTTAGAGTAGCCACTTTTACCCATTCTATCATGATTTCTCTTTTTTCTCAAGATAACAAAAAAGAGCTAGAGTAATGCTACTCTATGCTCCTTCATCAATAACGATTCTTGCTTTTTTACCTTGAGTTGGAACCGAATAGACAATCGATCTTATTGCTGTGATGGTCCGCCCTTTTCTTCCGATAACACGCCCAATATCACTGCTAGCAAGATGAAGATGATACTCTAAAAATTCAGGGGTATCTTCAATTTTTATTGTAAAAGCATCTGGTTGTGAAATCAAGGGCTTCACAATTGCAATAATGAGATTTTCAATCGTATCCATAAGCTAAATTATTTTGAGAATTTTGAATCGTGGAATTTTTTCATAACGCCTTCTTTTGAAAGGATGTTACGAACTGTATCAGATGGTTGCGCACCATCAGCCAACCATGCAAGAACACGGTCTTCTTTAAGTGTTACTTGGTTTTCAGCAACAAGTGGGTTGTAAGTTCCAACTGTTTCGATAAAGCGACCATCACGTGGTGCACGTGAATCTGCTACGTTGATACGGTAGAAAGGTTTTTTCTTAGAACCCATACGAGTTAAACGGATTTTTACTGCCATTTTAAATAATCTCTTTTCTGTTTTATTATTTTTGGTTTCATTGAATAGCATAGCTATCAATTTACCTTTACTATTATAACAGATAATTACAAGCTGTCAAGTTTTTTTCTTGACAGCTTGTATTTTTTAATCTGACTGGCTAAACTGGCTATAATACAAGTCATGATAAAAACCTTTTGCTGCCAATAAACTCTCGTGATTACCTTGTTCTATAATCTGACCATCTTTTAAGACTAAAATCTTATCAGCTTCTTGAATTGTTGACAAGCGATGAGCAATCACAAAAGAAGTTCGCCCCTGCATCAAGCGCTTCATAGCTTTTTGAATTAATATTTCCAGTCGTGTGTCAACAGATGAAGTCGCCTCGTCCAATATTAAAATAGCTGGATCTGCAAGTAAGGCACGAGCTATGGTTAACAATTGTTTCTGTCCTTGTGAAATATTGCTAGATTCTTGATTCATCTCCATGTTATAGCCACCTGGAAGCGTGCGGATAAAATGATCTACATTTGCCATCTTAGCGGCTTCAACAATTTCTTCATCTGTAGCCTCTAGCCTGCCGAATCTCAAATTTTCTTTAATGGTTCCTTCGTATAGCCAAGCATCCTGCAAAACCATACCAAATTGCTGGCGGTAGCTTTGGCGATTAATCTGGCGAATATCATGGCCATCAACAGTAATCGCACCACTCGTCACATCATAAAAGCGCATCAAGAGATTAATTAAAGTGGTCTTACCTGCACCAGTGGGACCAACAATTGCAACCATCTCCCCAGGTTTAACTTCTAAATTAAATCCCTGAATCAATGGCTTATCTGCCACATAAGAGAAATCCACCGAATGAAAGGAAACCTGCCCTGTTAGAGGGGAAGACAACACCATCTCTTTTTCACTCTTTTCATCAATTTCATCCAAAACTGAAAAGATACGCTCTAGTGAGGACTTAGCACTTTGTAGTTGTGGTGCAAGCTGTGTCAATGTCTGTACAGGTTGTGTAATCTGCCAAACATACTGGACAAAAGCCTGCATATTACCAATCGTTAATTTTCCAGCCATAACTTGAAGACCACCTACAAAGGCAACAACCATATAAGTCACGTCTGATAACCCATGTAATAATGGCATCAACATACTGGACATAAAACTGGCTTTAAAACCGACTTCTTGTAAATCAGAGGTAATTTTCTGAAACTCTTGACTCGACTGTTCTTCTCGTCCATAGAGTTTGATAATGTTAAAACCTGTCAAATTTTCTTGAACAAAACCATTTAACTGTCCCAAGATATCTGCCTGAGCTTTAAAATAAGGTTGAGATTTCTTCATGATCAATCTTGAACCAAAATATGTCGCTGGCACCATCAAGACAACAATCAAAGCTAATCCAACATTCAGGTAAAAGACCATCACCAATACTAATATCAAGGTCAGTACCGCATTAACAATTTGAAGAAAACTTTGTTGCAGAGCGTTAGATACAGCTTCGACATCACTAGTAAATCGACCTAATAAATCCCCAAATTGATGCTTGTCAAAATAAGAGACTGGAATACGATTAATTTTTCGACTCAAATCTTCTCTTAAGTCCATCACCGCACCTTGCACCCCTTTAGTCATGTAATAGTTAGAGCCATAGGCACCAATTTCATAAAGCAAGGCACGAAAAGCATATAAGGCTAACAAACTGACAATATAAGGGACATTGATTGCTGCACCAGCCACTCCTTTTGCTATAGCTAATAAATTAGATGTTAATTCTGTGATGATTAACCCTAAAACAAAAGGTTCTAAAACATTCATGATACTGCTAAGAATCTTTAAAGAAATAGCCAAATAGATGGAACCTTTATAAGCTGAGAGGTAGGTCCAAACTCTTTTAAACACCTTAGTTTCTTTCATCTTAACCTCCTATTTCTCTGTCAGTTTTTGACGATTCAACTGAGAATCAGCAATTTCTTTATAGATAGGGTTTGTAGCCATCAATTCATCATGAGTCCCACGTCCTACAATCTCACCTTTATCCAAGACAATAATATGATCGGCATCCATAATCGTTCCAACACGTTGTGCAACGATTAAAACTGTCGCTTCTTTAGTGACTTCCTTCAAACGTCGACGCAAGGTAGCATCAGTTTGATAATCTAGAGCTGAGAACGAATCATCAAAAATATAGATATCTGGTTCTTTCACAAGAGCACGCGCAATAGATAAACGCTGTTTTTGACCGCCAGATAAATTGCTCCCACCTTCTGATAAATGTGTATCAAAACGCTCTTGTTTACTGTCGATAAAATCTTTGGCTTGGGCTACCTCTGCTGCTTTATGAAGATCCTCAAGACTGGCATCATCCTTACCATACTTTAAATTCTCTGCAATCGTCCCTGTAAAAAGGAGAGCCTTTTGAGGAATAAATCCAATCTTCTCACGCAAACTTTTTAAACGATAGTGTCTGACATCTACCCCATCTACTAAAATACGCCCCAAGGTGACATCATAAAACCGTGGAATCAAACTCACTAAAGAGGATTTTCCCGATCCTGTTGAACCGATAAAAGCAATTGTCTCACCTGGCTTGGCCTTAAAGCTAATATTGTGTAAGACTGGGCTTTCTGTCTCACCAGGATAAGCAAAGGTAACATTGTCAAACTCTAAATAACCATGCGTCTTTGTTTCAGTTATCCCATCTTCATTTTTAGAAATGGAAATAGGTAAATCTAAGACCTCTTGCAAACGTTGACTAGATACTTGCATCCTTGGATACATGGTAAACAAATTGGCAAACATCAAAAATGAAAACAAGGCATGAAAACTATATTCAATAAAGGCTACCAAGTCCCCTATTTGCAAACTTCCTTGAGCTAATGGATCTAAAGCAAACCAAACGATAGCTACAATCATAGCAATAATAATCTGAACAAATAAGGGTTCTGTCAATCCCGTCAAAACAAAAAGTTTTTTAGACGTTTCAGAATAGGATTGATTTGCTTGATGAAAACGCCCTTCTTGAAAGTCTTCTCTGGCAAAAGCACGAATGACCCTCAAACCTGTTAAATTTTCACGAACATACTGATTGATTTTATCAAGTGTTTTCTGCTGTTGTTCTGACAAAGGTCTGGTCTTAATGGCCACATAAACTACTGTCAAAACAAGAAAGGGCATCGCAACTGCAACTGTCCAAGCCAAACTTGGACTAGTTAAGAGCGTCATTACGACACTAGAGATCATCATCATCGGGGTAATAATCCCCAATTTCAGTGACTGTTCTGAAAATTGCATCAAGACAAAGGCATCACTTGTTATCCTTGTAACGAGTGATGAGACTCCTATCTTTTCATATTCATGGTGAGAGTAATCTTGCAATGCCTCATAAACATCATTACGAATGTCCCTTACCATATGTGTTGTCAATTTTCCAGCTGCATAGGCCAATAATAGCCTTCCTACAATCCCAATTAAGACCACAAGAAACATCATTTTAGCCCAAAAATACAGAGCTTGCTGATCATTTTGCGTTATCCCTTGATCAATCATTCTCGCCAGGATCGTTGGTAGACCTAGATTAACAACAACAAATAAGAAGGCCGCAAATATATCTAAAATTAGCCATTTAGGATACGGCTTCAAATAATTCCATATTAACTTCATCTCTTCTCCTCCCTAAATTTTTACACAAATAATGGTCTGGAAAGTTTTTCTAGACCATTATTTCTCTAATTCACTCAAATATTCATAACGTTCATATTTTTCTAACAGCTGTTCATTGTTTTCATCTAATTCGCGTTGAAGAACTGCCAATTGACCATAATCACTACTATTGGCTAACATCTCCGCTTCAATTTGTTCAATTCGATCCTCTAAAGCTGTGATGACATCCTCAATAGTAGCCCATTCTTGTTTTTCTGCATAGGTCATTCGTTTTTTAGACTCTTTGATTTTTTCTGTCTTAGAGCTTTTTTCTTTTTGCATCAGAGTGGATTGACTCTCGATAAAAGCTTTTTCATCAAGGTAATCCGTATAATCTCCAAAAAACTCTCTAACTTGACCACCCTCAAATGCTAAAATCTTATTGGCAACCTTATCCAAAAAATACCGATCGTGACTCACTGTGATCACAGGACCAGAAAAGCTTTGTAAAAAGTTCTCCAAAACAGTCAATGTCGCAATGTCTAAATCATTTGTTGGTTCATCTAATAATAGAACATTGGGTTTTTCAATCAATATTTTCAAGAGGTATAAACGCTTCTTCTCTCCCCCTGATAACTTAGAAATCAAGGTCCCGTGAGTTGATCTTGGAAATAAAAATTGCTCTAATAAGTCTGTTACACTGGTGGAGCCGACACTCGTTTTCACTTCATCCGCTATTTCTTGCAGATAGGTGATGACACGTTTGTTTTCATCCATATCAATCAGCTGTTGTGAAAAATAACCAATTCGAACAGTCTCCCCAATTTCCAATTTACCTGACTGGGGGCTAATCTTTCCTACAATAAGATTCAATAGCGTTGATTTACCAACACCATTATCACCCACAATACCAATACGGTCCTTATTTTGAATCAGTAAATCAAATTGATTTAATAGCAATTGATCAGAAAAACCAAATGAAACTTGATCAAATTGAATCACTTTTTTACCAATTCGAGTTGTCTCAAAATTGATTTCCATCTCTTGATGAGCGACACTTTGATGAACATCATTTTTTAAATCATGAAAACGATTGATACGTGCCTGTTGTTTAGTAGCTCTAGCCTGTGGTTGCGTTCGCATCCAAGCCAACTCTTGCTTGTAGAGTTGTTTTTTCTTATGAAGATTAGCTGCATCTCGTTCATCTTGTTCAGCCTTTAATCGTACATAATCTTGATAATTTCCTTGATATTCAATCAAATTTGCATTCGCTAATTCAAAAATGCGTGTTGCAATATTATCTAAAAAATAACGATCATGCGTGATAAAAAGTACAGTTTTCTTACTATTTTTAAGGTATTGACTTAACCAAGCAATCGTATCAATATCTAGATGGTTGGTTGGTTCATCTAAAAGTAATAAATCAGCATCAGCCAAAAGCACCTGAGCTAATTGTACACGGCGACGCAAGCCTCCTGATAAATCACCAACTTGTAAGCTTAAATCAGAAAGTCCTAACTTAGATAAAACTGTCTTAACTTCACTCTCGATTGACCAAACATCAAGAGCATCCATTTCTGCCATTACTTTTTCTAATCGCAATTGATTGGTTTCAGAATAAGACGCCAAAAGACTTTCATACTCTTTAAGAAGTACCATTTCCTTTAAATCTGATGAAAGAACCGTATCTAAAATTGTTTTTTGATCATCAAATTCAGGTTCTTGCGTCAGATAAGCAATCTTATAATCACTTGGATAAGAAAATGGTGGACGATCACCATCAAAACCTAAGTGACCTGAAATAACATCTAATAAAGTCGTCTTCCCAGTTCCGTTGACGCCAATAATCCCAATCCTATCTAGAGGATGGATAATAAAGGATAAGTCTCGAAAAACAGTCTTATCACCGACTGACTTGGTCAACCCTTCTACTAAAAAATCAGCCAAAACTCAGCTCCTCTCTCACAAAGGCATCAATTGCCTCCTTGGTATTACATAAATGACCATTCACAATCGCCATCTCAATGCTTTTTAATATTTTTCCTAGCTCTGGACCAGGTTTTAGACCAAAATCTCGCATCAAACTTGCCCCATTAACGACAATTTCATGTTTATCATGAATAGCAAGTTCTTGGTCTAGCTCCTCAATAATCCTGAAATCTACTGATAACCCCGCTCCTTCTCTTAACTTTTCTGCTAGAAGGACTAAATCTTTACCATATCGGTATAAGGTCGCTTTGTCAACTGCTTGATTAAGGCGTTTTTGATAAATCTCTAGAATGGATATAACATTTTTTTGGAAGTCATTCGAGGTTTTCCATTTTTTCAAAAACGATTTTGGATTAGCATGATGACAATAAATCAAAAGTGCAGCCCATGCCTGTTCTGACGAGGTAAATAAAAAGTCTGAAGCTAATGATTTCAACATTTCTGATAAGGCAACATCTTGTTTGGCTAAATCAGGCAAATAATGATAAGCTTTACTAGCTATTAAAGCCTCTACACCTTTACGCCAATAAGGAGCCCTTAAAAGCTTATCTAATTCTACAAAGGAGCGCTCAACCGAAATTTTTTCTAATAACGGCGCCTGTTGTGTCATGGCATCAAAGGTTGTCTTCTCAATTGAAAAATCTAAGGTTGCCGCAAAGCGAAGTCCTCTCATGATACGGAGAGCATCTTCTCCAAAACGCTCCTCTGCTTTACCAACGGCACGCAAAACCTTATTTTCGAGGTCCTCTAAGCCATTAAACAAATCAATAATTTGACCTGTTTCATCTAGGGCAAAAGCATTGACCGTAAAATCTCGTCGTTTCAAATCTTCTTCAAGTGAACGGACAAAATTGACGGAACTAGGACGCCTAAAATCGACATAAACATCCTCTGTTCTAAAAGTGGTCACCTCATACTCTGATTGATTCTCAAGAACTAAAACAGTTCCATGTTCAATCCCTATATCAACCGTTCGATGAAAAATAGACTTGGTCTCTTCTGGATAAGAGCTGGTAGCAATATCCACGTCATGAATGGAACGCCCTAATAAAACATCACGAACAGATCCACCAACAAAATAAGCTTCATAACCAGCTGACTTAATTTTTTCTAATACGGGTAAAGCCTTCTGAAATTCAGAAGGCAATTGTTTTAATCTCATAATAAATTTTCCAAACCATAAACAAGCTGATTGCGTTTAACCACTTCCTTGATGGCATGGTTCACACCACCCATGAAAGATACGCGATCATAAGAATCATGGCGCAAAGTTAGCCCTTCGCCTTCTGCACCAAACAAAACTTCTTGATGAGCAACTAGACCAGGCAGGCGAACACTATGAATACGGAAGCCATCAAATTCTGCACCACGCGCACCCTTAAGGAGTTCCTCTTCATCAGCAACACCTTGATGTTTTGAGGCACGAGTTTCTCGAATTAACTCAGCGGTCTTGATGGCAGTACCACTTGGGGCATCCTTTTTCTTATCATGATGTAATTCGATAATTTCCACATCAGGAAAATACTGAGCAGCCTTGGCAGCAAATTGCATCAACAGCACTGCCCCAATCGCAAAGTTAGGTGCAATTAATCCACCTAAAGAAGCTTCTACAGATAAATCCGTCAACTCCTCAATTTGCTCTGGAGTAAAGCCTGTTGTTCCAACAACAGGGGCAAAACCATTCTCTAAAGCAAAACGTGTATTTTCATAGGCTACCTTAGGCATGGTAAAATCAACCCAGACATCTGCTTCTAGACCGATTAAGTCCTCTTTTTTATTAAAAACAGGAACGCCATCAATTTCTTTTTCCGTTGCAAATGGATCTAGTAACCCAGCTAAAGTAAGATTAGCATCTTCACTCACCATTTGATAAGCAGCCTGCCCCATTTTACCCTTAAATCCTGCAATAATTACTCTTATCGTCATATATTAATCCTCAATAATCGGTGAAATTCCAATCGCTACAGCTCCTTCACCCAAGTGCGTAGCAATGACAGCTGAAAACTCTGAGATACTCAAATCTTGATACCCAGCCTCTATTAGTAACTGACTAAATTTATCTGCTTTTTCAGAAGCATTTGAGTGAATCACTGCAACTTCATATTGACCATCAGCGGTAAACTCTTTTAAGATGTCCACTAAGCGTTTAATCGCCTTTTTCTCTGTTCGGACTTTCTCATAAACTTCGATTCGCCCATCATTAAAATACAAAATAGGCTTAATACTCAATAGATTTCCTAAAAGTGCAGCACCATTTGAAAGACGACCACCTTTCACAAGATGATTTAAATCATCAACCATGATAAAGGCTGTTGTCTGATCAATTTGTCGATTCAACTTAGAAACGATTGTCTCAAAATCAAGACCCTCTTGAGCCCAATCAAAAATATTTTTTACCATCAAGCCCAGTGGCACACTCGTGATTTTACTATCTGGAAAGACAATCTCCAAGGGCTTATGCTCTTCTACCAAATATTGAATATTTTGGTAAAAACCAGAAATGCCACTTGATAGGAATAAACCAATCACATGCGTAAAACCTTGATCTGATAGTTGAGTTAATAAATCATCTAACTCTGCTAGACTCGGTTGACTGGTCTTTGGAAGATCAGAAGATTTAGCCATCTTATCATAAAACTCAATAATCGAAAGATTTTTCCCTTCTACAAAAGACTCTTGGTCAATCGTGATGGGAATATCCAAAATAAAAAGATTCTCTTTTTGCTCAAAACCTTTTGGTAGAGAAATCGATGAATCTGTAATTACAGCTAACTTCATCATTAAAACTCCAAATTGACACCAGGCTGATCAAGAGCAATCTCAGTCACTTCATAACTTAAGCGTTTGAGCATATCTAACAAAGGTTTTGATAAATTCTCAACCTCTTCTTGTGAAAACTCACTTGGCTCATTGACAATACGATTTTTGATGTGAACCATCTGAGAAATCGCACCACTTAAGACATACTGTTCAAAAACAATAATAAATTGTAAGACAGCTACAATAGTAGTTTGATTTTTTTCGGTATTTTTTTCAACCAATTGAAAGGTCACTTCAACATTTGTTTCAGGTTGACCATGTTCTTTTTCCCACTCTAAATTACGGGCATCATAGTGATATTGATTGACAAATTCTTGTTCACGAACTAATTCCATGATCTTCTCCTTAGTTTCATCATTTCTCTAAATTATAGCATAAATCTACCTTATGCGAAAGCTAGAATTTCTTTTGAGGATGCTTAGCAATAATCTCTGGATACCGATTTAGTAAGGCTTCTCCTTCTTTAGATAAATGGTAGCCACGAATAGAAAATTGTCTTGCCAATTCTTCCTCTGTAAATTCCTCAGCTATAGCTTTATCTAAGTCCTCACGTTTCATTTTTGAAAGCCCCTTAACACCTTTTTCTTTCAAAAGAAGTTTTAATTTCCCTGCAGGTAAGTGCGTTAATGAGGCTAAAGCAGTATCTTCAACAACCAGACCATTATGAAGTAAAAACTCCAACTCTTTTTGAGCATCAATGCCATAACTGTATTCAAAATATTTTGAAATCACAGTTTTATTCGTATAAGTCCCAAATTGAATACGCCATAAAAGAATTAAATGCCCTGGAAGGTACCCTTCTGAAACACGAATCATATTTCGTTTTGGAACCAACTTACCAGAAGAAATCGCTACCTCTTCAAGAAATTTTGCTATATCACGCTCTGGTGAGATATAGGGAAACTCTGCATGAGATTGATACAACTTTCTTAATTTATTTTCCATAAAGGTCATTGTACCATATTCAAAAGCAATTTAAAAGAAGTCGGACAAACAACAACCTGGTTGCTCACTCCAACTTCTCTCACTATTTTATTCGTATCTCAACGCTTCAATAGGGTTAAGTTTACTAGCTTTATTAGCTGGTAAAATTCCAAATATGACACCTACTACTGCAGAAAAAAGGATACTTCCTACAGCAGAGGTTACTGTAATAACAGGGGGGCCACCAAAGGTTGCATTGAGAGAATCACCAATCATTGCCACACCTCCATAAGCTAATAATAGACCAATAAGGCCACCTAAGGCAGTCAACACCATAGACTCAATTAAAAATTGTGTCAAAATATTGCCCCTTGTAGCTCCTAAGGCTTTTCTTAGCCCTATTTCACGAGTCCGCTCTGTAACAGATACTAGCATGATATTCATAACGCCTATACCACCAACAAGAAGTGAGATACCACCAATAGCTCCCATAACCAGTTGAATCCCCAAGGTTTGTTGTCCGATATAAGCTAGACCACTACTAACATCATAAACTTGATACTCGCCCTCTTTAACACCAGATAGTTGTGTTAAGCGTCGAGCTGCTGCACTTCCGACTTCTAAGATACGTGAGACCTCTTTAACATGCACAACAACCTCTGAGATCTCAGGTTGATTATATTCAGCTGCCAGTTGCGTATTGGCCATCATAATATTCCCATTAGATTGAGCTGCTAGGAGAGCATTTTGTGCATCTGGGTCCTTGTAAACACCAATAACACGATAAGAACTTTCACCTAGTGTAATCACTTGATTAAGAGCTTGTTGAGCGCTATCAAACAATGTTTTAGCTAATTTTTCATCTAATAAAATCACCCTGGCAAATCGACGATAATCATCATCAGTTAGCTGACGACCAGCAACCATTTGATATTTTTTGACTTTAAAATAGGTATCGTTCACCCCTGTAATTGCAACATTATTAACCTTCTTATTTTCAAAACTAACTTTAGCTGTAGTGCTGTTAGTCACATAATAGTTATCAATGCCATCAATACTTAAAAGTTGTTTAACCCATGATTCTTGGACATCTGGTGCTTTTTTATTCGCTAACTGATCCGTTGTGGCACTATTCATGGCTTGTTCTTGGAGTTCTGCTTGGGTAATGATCCCTTTTCCTCCCTTACTCTTAATCGGAGAATAGTTAATAGAAACATTTTGTTGATCCTTAGTTAACATTTTGGTGAAGGCTTGATTGATCCCACTTCCCAAAGCTACAATGATAACAACAGACATCACACCGATAATAATACCTAACATCGTTAAGAATGAGCGCATTTTGTGCGCCATGATGGAACTAATGGCAAATTTCCAATTCTCCATTACTCTACCTCCTTACTAGTGTCAGAGGTAATCAAACCATCTCTAATAACGATCTTACGACTGGCATATTCTGCAATCTCAGGCTCATGCGTTACCATAATAATCGTTTTGCCCTCCCGATGTAACTCTGTTAACAAGTCCATAATCTGAGCACCTGTTTTCGTATCTAAGGCACCTGTCGGCTCATCTGCAAGAATAATAGAAGGACTATTAACCAAAGCGCGTGCTATAGCCACCCGTTGCTTTTGTCCACCAGACAGCTCTGATGGGAGATGATGCATTCGCTCTGATAACTCCACTTTTTCCAAATAACTTTCAGATAATTTTTTTCGTTTCGCCGAAGGAACACCAGCATAAATTAAAGGTAACTCTACATTTTGTAGTGCTGTTAATTTTGATAGAAGAAAAAATTGTTGAAAAACAAAACCAATCTCACTGTTTCGCACACGCGATAAATCTTTCTCTGATAAATTTTCAACCTCTACACCATTTAAAACGTAACTTCCTTCACTTGGACGATCTAAAAGTCCAATAGCATTCATTAGAGTTGATTTTCCTGAGCCAGATGGCCCCATAATAGCTACAAACTCTCCTTCATGTACGGTTAAATCAATACCTTTTAGAACTTGCAACTCTTCATCACCATTCAAGTAAGACTTAATGATACCTTTAAGCTTGATCAATTCTTTTTGTTTTTGATCCATTAGGTTCCTCCTTACTCAGACGATTTTGTATCTTTAGTTTGGATTTTCTGTCCATCTTTAAAAGATTTACTTGGTTTTTCAACAACCCATTGACCTTGGGATAGCCCTCCTGTCACTTCCTGATCTGTGGCATCGGCACTACCAAGAGTAACTTCTGTCTTTGTCACTGTTCCTTTGCTATCATCATAGACCCAAACATAATGTTTATCTTTGTCTGTAACCAGAGCTGATAAAGGAACAATCGGATGATTTGCTGTACTCAAGACCTCAACACTAACCTTAAATCCTTGTTTTAGTTCAGCGGCATCACTTGTGAAATTAACTTTGAAGGGATAACTAGAAGAGCTACTAGATGAATTAGCATCTGTCCCTGGAGCTTCTGGATAGTTGGAAATATAAGAAATTTTTCCAGTCCATTCTTTATCAGGATAAACTTTTGATGTTATCTTAACATCTTGATCAACTTTCAAGTTTGCGAGATCGTACTCTGTCACCTTACCTTCGACTTGTTGTTGTCCTTGACTGACAATATGCACCAACACTTGTCCCGTCGTGCTAGTAGAAGATGGATTTACAGAGGTATTAACTTCAACTACTGTACCAGCTACTTTACTATAGACAACTGTATCATTTAAAGCAGCTTCTGTCTTATTAATCTCATCTTGAGCATTAGCAAGTGAATCGTTCAAATCATTTAATTGACTTTGATAAGAACGCTGTGTCTGTCCGCTAGTATCTGCAACTGTTGTTCCATCTTCTGATAGTGACGTTGCGTCAGATTGAACAACACCATAAGTTTGTAAATCGGATATTTGTCTGCTCACCTTATTGTAGTTGCGGATGGCTTGGTCATAAGCTGCTTGAGCAGCTGTGCTATCATACTGTACCAAAGCCTGTCCTTCTTCTACTTGATCCCCAACTGCAGGAATAACTGAAACCAAATCACCCTTATTCGTTTCGTAATAGACATACTGCTCTCCGTCAGATTTGACTGTCCCTGTCAACAAGGTACTAGATGCAACAGATCCATTTTTCACTTCACTCACCGTATAAGTTTTAGTTGTGGCTTGACTTGTGTTTTTACTAAAAACACTCATAAAAGCAGCGGCAATTATCGCTAAGAGAGCCAGTATTCCAAGCAAAATCTTAAATGTTTTGCTTAATTTAAATCCAGACTTTTTCTTTTTACGCATCAATCTTCTCCTTTGTATTGATTCTTTAGTACAATAATAACTTTTTTTAGATATTTTGTCAAGATTAGAAAAAATAAACTTTTAACTCTCCTAAACATTAAAACTATGCCATCGTTCTTCTTAACAAGAATATCTCGTTAAGAATAGGATACTCTACTTTTACCTGTTTGAGTCTTACAATATTGTAAGAAAAAGAGCAAGACAACTTTAATTAGAATTGTCTTGCTCTTTTAATTTAAATTGGATTTGTCGTAAAGCTACGGCTTTCTAAAACTCGAACCATAGCATCTGCTGTGTCAAGAGCTGTAAAGAGAGGAATGCCTGCTTCAATTGCTGAACTACGAATAGTTTGTCCATCTTCATCTGCAGTACGTTTTGTGCCAACCGTGTTGACAATTGCTTGTACCTTTCCTTGACGAACCAGAGCTGGAATATCATTTTCATCATCTTCACCAAGTTTATTGACTAGGATCGCAGAAACACCATTAGCTGTCAAGAATTTCTGAGTTCCTTCAGTCGCATAAATACCATAGCCAATCGATTCAAAACGACGAGCCAGATCCAAAGCTTCTTCTTTGGTATCATCATGGATAGTAAAGACAACATCTCCAAACTCTGGCAAGTGAAGGTAGCTTGCTTCAAAAGCTTTGTAAAGGGCTTTTTCAAGCGTCGTATCAGATCCCATGACCTCACCGGTTGACTTCATCTCAGGTCCAAGTAAGCTATCTACTTTTGCTAACTTGGTAAATGAGAATACCGGTGCTTTAACATGGACATTGCTAGATTCAGGATAAAGACCATCTTCATAGCCAAGGTCTGCTAAAGTTTTTCCTAAGATAAGCTGAGTAGCTACTTGTGCCATCGGAACATCTGTCACTTTAGACAAGAATGGTACGGTACGGCTTGCGCGTGGATTAACCTCGATAACATACACTTTTTCATCCTTAATGACAAATTGGATATTCATCATACCAATACAATTTAACCCGATAGCCAAACGTTTGGTATAATCTGCAATGGTATCTTGGATTTCTTTAGAAAGCGTTTGTGGTGGATAAACGGCCATCGAGTCACCAGAGTGGACACCAGCGCGCTCGATATGCTCCATAATCCCTGGAATAAGCACATCCTTACCATCAGAAATGGCATCTACTTCGCACTCACGACCCACAATGTAAGAGTCAACCAAGACAGGATGCTCTGGACTAGCCTTAACTGCAGTTCGCATATAAGAGCGTAGATCATTTTCATTTTCTACAATTTCCATTGCGCGTCCACCCAAAACATACGATGGGCGAACAAGTACAGGGAAGCCGATTTTACGAGCTGCTTCGACCGCTTCTTCTTCATCAGTTGCTGTTTGACCTGGTGGTTGCGGAATATCTAAATCTTTGAGAGCTTTTTCAAAAAGGTCACGGTCTTCTGCACGGTCAAGATCCGCAACTTGTGTTCCTAAAATCTTAATACCTGCATTCGATAAAGGTTCTGCCAAGTTGATGGCTGTTTGTCCACCAAATTGAACGATAACACCTTTTGGTTGTTCAAGGTCAATGACATTCATGACGTCTTCAAAAGTCAATGGCTCAAAATAAAGTTTATCTGAGACTGAAAAGTCAGTAGAAACTGTCTCTGGGTTTGAGTTCATGATGATGGCTTCATAACCTGCTGCTTGAATAGCCTTCACAGAATGTACGGTAGCGTAGTCAAACTCCACCCCTTGACCGATACGAATCGGACCTGAACCAAGGACCAAAACAGACTCTTTATCAGACTTGATAGACTCATTTTCCCACTCATATGTTGAGTAGAAATAAGGCGTTGAACTTTCAAATTCTGCTGCACAGGTATCCACCATTTTATAGACAGGAACAATCTTACTCTCAATACGAGTCTGACGAACCTCATCTGCTGTTTTATTCCAGAGCTGTGCAATCTTCTTATCTGAGAAGCCGTTGCGTTTCGCTAGTTTGAGGGTAGTTGGATCACCAACATTAGCCTCAAGCTCTTTTTCGATTTCAACAATATGAAGCAACTTATCTAAGAAGAAGATATCAATCTTAGTCAAGTCAGCAATCTCTTCAATGGTAAAACCACGACGAATAGCTTCGGATACATAGAAAAGACGGTCATCTTGCGCTTTAACCATTTTTTCAACCACAACATCGTCACTGGCATTAGCTAACTCAGGCATTTCGTTATGTGAAACACCGATTTCAAGTGAGCGACAAGCTTTCAGAAGACTTTCTTCAATGTTACGCCCATTAGCCATAACCTCCCCTGTTGCTTTCATCTGTGTGCCTAGACGGCGTTCACCTTTTTCAAACTTATCAAATGGGAAACGAGGAATCTTGGCGACAACATAGTCAAGGGCAGGCTCAAACATGGCATAGGTTGTTCCTGTAACAGGGTTAACCATTTCATCTAAGGTTAAACCAACCGCAATCTTCGCTGCTAATTTAGCAATTGGGTAACCTGTTGCTTTAGATGCTAGAGCAGAGGAACGTGAAACACGAGGGTTTACTTCAATCACATAATACTTGAAGCTATGTGGATCAAGTGCAAGTTGAACATTACATCCCCCTTCAATCTTAAGGGCACGGATGATACTCAAGCTGGCATCACGCAACATTTGGTTTTCAATATCAGAAAGCGTCTGTGTTGGAGCAAATACAATTGAGTCTCCTGTATGGATACCTACAGGGTCAAAGTTTTCCATGTTACATACCACAAGAGCATTGTCTGCGGCATCACGCATCACTTCGTATTCAATTTCTTTAAATCCAGCGATGGAACGCTCAATGAGACACTGTGTCACAGGAGATAGTTTAAGACCGTTTTTAGCAATCTCGCGAAGCTCTTCTTCATTGGCACACATACCTCCACCAGTACCACCTAAGGTAAAGGCTGGGCGTACAATAACGGGATAGCCAATCGTATTTGCAAAAGCCACTGCTTGCTCAACTGTCTCAACAATCTCAGACTCAGGAATTGGCTGATTGAGGTCTTCCATCAATTGCTTAAATAAGTCACGATCTTCTGCTTGGTCAATAGCAGATAATTTAGTCCCCAAAAGCTCAACACCAAGCTCATCTAGAATACCAGCTTTTGAGAGCTCCATTGCCATGTTAAGACCAGTTTGCCCTCCAAGAGTTGGGAGAAGCGCATCTGGACGCTCTTTACGAAGAATGCGAGTCACAAATTCAATGGTAATCGGCTCAATATAAACCTTATCTGCAATTTCTTTATCTGTCATGATGGTCGCAGGGTTTGAGTTCACCAAGACAACGCTATAACCTTCTTCTTTTAGAGCAAGACAGGCTTGGGTTCCTGCATAGTCAAATTCAGCAGCTTGTCCGATGATGATTGGACCTGACCCGATCACCATAATTTTTTTAATATCCGTACGTTTTGGCATAATTTTAAGATATTAAGGGCGTTAAGCGGACACCGTCAAAATAGGAGTTTGACCAAGAACGCTTGCGTTCGAGGAAAAACTATCTTTTTGACCAGGTCCGTAGCCCGAATTCAATTACAAATCCGAGCAACGTGACACCCCTTCTCCTTTCTATTCGTCGCATCTCTGTGCGACATTAAATAAGATGTTTTCGACATCAGTAAATGATAAATTCAAAATAAGCTCAAACAAGACACTTATCCTACTTTTTACCACTATAACATTTAAAATGCCTCACTTTTGATTGGCGCGCTCTGCTTGAAAAGCATCAATTAGCTCTAAAAACTCATCAAACAGATAGCTTGCATCGTGTGGACCTGGTGCTGCATCAGGGTGGAATTGTACTGAAAAGGCTGGATAATGTCTATGTCTAACACCCTCTACTGATTTATCATTAATCTCCTCATGGGTGACAATTAAATTCTCCGGAAGACTTTCACGATCAACTGCATAGCCATGGTTTTGACTGGTAAAATCAACACGTCCTGTTGCAATCTCACGAACCGCATGGTTAAAACCTCTATGACCAAACTTCATCTTATAAGTCTTAGCCCCATTTGCTAGACTAAACAATTGATGCCCCATACAAATCCCAAAAATCGGAATCTTTCCTTGCACTCCGCGTATCATATCAAGTGCCCCTGGAACATCTTCTGGATTTCCTGGTCCATTTGATAACATGACACCATCTGGGTTGAGGTGAAGAATCTCTTCAGCGCTTGTGTCGTATGGTACGACAGTGACGTTACAGTCACGCTTTGAAAATTCCCTTAAAATAGAATGCTTAAGACCAAAGTCAACTAATACAATATTTTTTCCAACTCCTGGTGCAGGATAGGCAGTTTTCGTCGATACTTGCTCAATATTATTACTTGGTAAAACTGTTGCACGGAGCTGATCTTGTAGATGCTCTAAGCTATCTCCATCACTTGCTAGAGTAGCCTTCATCGTCCCGTGCTGACGAATAATTTTAGTCAAGGCACGTGTATCAATCCCTGAGATTCCTGGAATATTTTTAGAAACTAAAAACTCATGCAAACTCATCTGATTGCGCCAGTTACTTGATCGGCGTGCACATTCTGCCACTACTACCCCTTTACATGTTGGAGTAATAGACTCATAATCATCGCGATTTATCCCATAGTTGCCAACTAGAGGATAAGTGAATGTTAAAATTTGGCCATTGTAGGATTGGTCCGTAATGGACTCTTGATAGCCTGTCATCCCTGTATTAAATACAATTTCTCCAGTAACATCAATATCTGCACCAAAAGCTGTACCTTCAAATACTGTTCCATCTTCTAAAATCAGTAATCTTTTTGCCATTTTTCTACCTTTCTCGTTTGCCCTCACAGGAGCATCTTAACGTCTAAGCTTTCCCATTTAATATCGCTTCAATAATTGCCATTCGGACATAAACACCATTTTGCATTTGAGCCACTATGCGTGACTTAGGTGCTTCCACTAAATCATCATCGATCTCTACATCACGATTGACAGGAGCTGGATGCATCACAATAGCACTATCTTTTAATTTCTGATAACGCTCTTCTGTTAAACCGTAAGTCTTATTATAGCCTTCTTTAGAAAAACTCGTACTACCATCGTGACGCTCATGTTGTACCCGCAATAGCATTAAAACATCTAAATCTTCGATAACATCATCAAGGGTAACGTGTTTTCCATAAACATCAAATTCCTCGGAATACCATTCACGAGGTCCTGCAAAATACAAGTCCGCACCCAAACGTTTTAAAATCTGCATATTTGATTTTGCCACGCGCGAATGGGTAATATCACCAGCTATAGCAATTTTCAAATTTTCAAATTGACCAAACTCTTCATAAATAGTCATCAGATCCAAAAGACATTGACTAGGATGTTGACCAGAGCCATCACCACCATTGATAATAGAAGTTTGAATACTACGACTATCAACCAGTTCCTGATAGTAATCCTCATCAGAGTGTCGCACAACGCAAATGTCTACTCCTAATGCGCTCATCGTTAAAATAGTGTCATATAGCGTCTCACCTTTATTAACAGAAGAGCTCTTAGCATCAAACTCGATCACATCTAAACCCAGTTTTTTCTCAGCTACTTCAAATGACTTATGGGTCCGTGTCGAACTTTCAAAAAATAAATTGGATGCAAAATATTGTCTATCTAAACGAAAATCTGCTTGATTTCTTTTAAAGTCCGAACCACGTTTGATCAGTCCTAAGACTTCTTCATTTGACAATGTTTCCATGGTCACCAAGTGCTTTAGCGAAACTTTACCGTCTGTTACAGCCATCGTCGTCTCCCTTTTTAAATGTCTTTTATATGCGGTATCTATCTATCTTGGATCAACAATAGAGACGGCATCACGACCATCAATTTCAGTCATTTCCACCACAATCTCTTCAACGGCACTTGTTGGGATATTTTTTCCAACATAGTCTGCTCTAATAGGCAATTCACGATGACCACGATCGACCAAAACTGCTAAACTCACACGACCAGGACGTCCAAGACTAACAAGGTTATCGATTGCTGCACGGATAGTGCGCCCAGTATAAAGAACATCATCAACTAGAATCACATCACGACCCGTAATATCCACTGCCATACTGGTTGTGTCTTCTTCAACTTTAACATCATCACGAAATGGTTTGATGTCCAGTTCTCCAATAGGAAGATCAATCCCTTCGATTTGTTTTAATCTCTCCTGAATGCGACGCGCAATAAAGACACCTCTTGTCTTAATCCCTGCTAGGACGAGATTATCTAAGTTTTTATTACGCTCAATAATTTCATAAGTGATTCGCGTAATCGCACGCTTTACGGTGACATCATCAACAACTTCTTTTGTCTTCATGAGAAACAACCTTTCTAATATAGAAAAAAATCTCCTTAAAACAAGGAGATTACACAAAATATGGGTACAGTAAAGCCTGCACTCTTTTTCTTCTGGCTCTCCTTGCCTGCCTCACAGGACAGGTTTAAAGGAATTATTCATTTAACTCATTATACCATAAGTTCTATTTTTTTCAAGCATTAATATAAAAACCTGGGGAGCTAATCTTTTTGTAAGATGACAGCTATCCATACTTAATGTTTTCTCAAGTCATCTAGTGTCTTTTCAAAAATTTCGGGAACCTCTGCTGAGAAGACCATCTCTTCTTTAGTTGTTGGGTGAGTAAACCCTAATGTTGCTGCATGAAGAAATTGTCCATTACCCTTCAAACTTTTTTTAGGACCGTATAAAGGATCTCCTGCCACAGGATGACCAATATAAGCCATGTGAACACGAATCTGATGCGTGCGACCAGTCTCTAAAGTTAATTCAACCAAGGTATAGTGACCAAATCTCTCTAACACTTTGAAACGCGTCAAGGCATCACGTCCCCCTGCAATAACCGCTTGCTTCTTACGATCCTTGTCTGAGCGTCCGATTGGTGCTTCAATCACACCACGATCATTGGGAAGATTGCCGTGAACAATAGCTAGGTACTGACGGAGAGATTTTTTGTCTTTAAGTTCTGCCGCTAACGAACGATGAGCATTATCATTTTTGGCAATCATCAACAAGCCTGAGGTATCCTTATCAATTCTATGAACTATTCCTGGGCGTACCACCCCATTGATTGAAGACAAATCTTTGATATGATACATTAAAGCATTCACTAAAGTTCCAGATGTGTGTCCAGCAGAAGGATGAACTACCATCCCTTGTGGCTTATTGACCACTGCGACATCTTGATCTTCGTAGATAATCTCCAAAGGAATATCTTCGGCTAAAATCTCTAAAACTTCCTCTTCTGGTAAGTGATAGGTAATTTCATCACCTGCCTTAACAGCATACTTGGCTTTGACAACTTTTCCGTTAACTAAAACCTCACCTTTTTTGATCGCTTCATTAGCTTGGCTACGTGTTAATTCTGTTAAATCTGCCAAAGCTTTATCTAGACGCACACCGGCATCTTTAATTACTAATTCCATCATCTTCTCTCCATAATACTAACATCAAAATCGCAACACCTACTGTCAGATAGGAGTCTGCCACATTGAAAATTGCAAAATTGATAAAATCCAAATGAATCATATCAATCACATAACCTAGTCGCAGACGGTCAATAAAGTTGCCCACTCCACCTGAAATGACTAAAGTTAAACCTATCAAAAACCAGATATTACCATTGATGTTTTTAACAAAATAATAACCTGCGACACTCAAAAAAATCACGGTTACCACTATAAAAAACCAACCTTGATTTTGAAAACTGGAAAAGGCTGCACCGTTATTTTGTAAATAAGTCAAACTCACAATGTTTGGCAAAAAGCTTTTGATTTCACCTAACTTGATATTTTTTACAGTTGCCCATTTGCTGATTTGATCTATGGCTACTAATAGTAGGGCTATGATGGGGAAGCTAATTTTTCGCATCTCTCCTCCTATGGCTGATAAGTTTTAAAATAAGTCGTCATAACCTCAACAAAATGATTAGCACATGTAGACAAGGTTACTCCTCTACGTTTCACATACACCATCTTGTTATCATGGGCATCTTTCAATGGAATCACTTTGATACCATTAACACTCTCACTATCTAAAAATCCCGATCCCGTAGCGTAGGCATTTGTCCGCTCCAAAATACCATTTAAAGTGGCTCTATCTGTTACATTAAAAATTTGAGAACTATCTGTTGTATCAATCAGATTTTCGGAATAATAAAGATAAGCATCCTTTTCTTGTGTAAAACGTACCGTTGGTAAGCCCACCAAGTCTTGCATTGTCAACTCTGACTTTTCACACAGCGCATGTGTTTTTTTGAGGTAAATATGAGTTTGAAAAGAAATCAACTCTTCATACTCCAAACCAAGCTTATCCATTTTTTGAATAATCCCTTTGGTATTTTGTTGATTCAGATAGATAATGCCTAAGTCACTATATCCTTGGGCTACTTCATCTAAAATCTGAACAGTTGTTGACTCAAAAATCCGCATATCCTTGTGTTCAGGAAACTGGCGTGAGTACTCGGTCATCAAAGGGGGGAGAAAGTCATAGTGTTGACTAGCAATCGAAAATTGTTTCTGACCATGCTCTTTATGATGAGAATATTGATTTTCAAACATATCAAAGTTTTTGACCAACTCTAATGATTTTTCATAAAAAACCATCCCTTGGCTTGTTAGTACTGCCCCTGTTGTGGTCCGTTTAAAAATTTCAAATCCTAGCTCTTTTTCCAAATCCTTCACAGCTACCGAAAGGCTGGGTTGACTGACAAATAATTTATTGGCCGCTTCTCTAAAGGTGCCGCTATTAGCAATCGCCACGACATAGCGGAGTTGTTGAATGTTCATACGACTAACCTTTCACTATAAACTCTTTTTATTATATCAAAATTTTAACGTTCTTGATAGTCAGGAAAAGATAAGAAAAACGCCACCTCAAATGGTAGCGTTTCAAAACACTAATTCAAATCAAGAATTGCTTGTGTGTATTTTCCCATCAAAGCTTTAGAAGCAATTGGACCGCCATAGTAATAAACATCTGCATAGTCCATTGTTACCACTTGATTGGCTTTTACGGCTTTAAGTGTTTGCCAAATTGGGTTCTCTTGAAGTTTTTCATACTGCGCTTTATCTGCTTCAGCAAAGTCAACAAAAATATAGTCCGCATCAAAATCAGCTAAACTTTCAGCATTGATTTCTTTCCAACCATCACCATCTGATAGTGCTTGCATCCCTTTACTTTGCTTAAATCCAAGACCTCGTGTTAAAGCTTGTCCACCACGTGCCCAGTTATTACCATAAGCATAGATTTTATCCCCACTCAACTCAATCAGTGAAATCGTAGCATCACTTGGAGTAATGTCTGCTTTTTCCAGTTTAGCGATTTGTTTGTCTGCTTCTTGATCAAACTTTTTCAAGAAAGTTTTCTTAGCATCTTGAGCATCATAAACTTTAGCAAAATAGTCCAAAGTTTCATCTAAGCCCTTGATAGAGTTGTATTCCACATAAACTGTAGGGGCGATTTTTTCATATTTTGACACTTCATCTTTTTGAATGGTCACAATGAGATCTGGCTTGTGAGCTGCTATTTTCTCTGCATTCATAGGTGCTCCCAGATCTTTTAAGACTTTCTTTTGTGCTTTACTAATATAGGGGTTTCCTGCATCCCATTGACTTGTTCCAACGACATTTTGCCCCAAAGCCAATGCTTCATCAGGATAAGTATCTACTACAATTTTCTCAAGATCATTCGGAATCTTGACTGTACGACCCGCTGAATCTTTAAAGCTATGAGTTTCTGCTGCTTGAGCAGTTGTCGTTGCATTAGCCAAAACTAATAGTGAGGCCAGACCTAATATATATTTTGAAAAACGTTTCATTGTTTTCATCCTTTAACCTTTTATTTTTCACAAATGTGATAGAAAAATTATAGCATATCATCTGATAGAAATATAGGCTTTCTCACATATTGAAATCATTACAAAAAGGAGATCGAACAAAACTCAACTAACCAAAAAACCTCCCCCACTCCAATCAACTACTACACTGGGGTGTACGAATCCTAAAAAGCCATCCTGAACTTTTTGTCCTTAGTTTTTTAAGACTAAATAAATAAAATACGGTGCTCCAATCACACTGGTCACTAAGCCTAGTGGTAAAGTAGTTGGAAAAAGAAGCATTTTGGAAACCAGATCACTAATAACCATCAAATAAGAAGCCACTAAAGCTAGCATCACCAACTGCGCTTTGAGACGAAAAGGAACTAGACTTTGTGCGATACGACTTGAAATAATTCCAATAAATCCTAAACTCCCCACACTTGCAACACCTACGCCTGCGAAAATCACTGAAAGAATGACCAATTTTTTGACTTCTCTATCATAGTTTACTCCTAAACTAATTGCCATGTCTTTTCCCATTTCTATTAAACGCAATCGAGATAAAAAACGAGAAAATATCAAGATTAACACTCCTAGCAACAAAAGCAATAAGAGTAAGAGGTCATAAGAGGCATTCCAAACATCCCCTGTTAGAAATGGCACAACTGCCTGAAAATCAAAACTATTTAATAGTAGTTGCAGCAAGGTCATTAGGGCTTGAAAAACAGCTGTAATCGCCACACCTGTCAAGATTAACTTAACTCCAGAAAAGTTTCTTCTCAATGCCAAAAAATAAAGAGAAAGAAATCCTAAACCTGCACCTAAGATTGCCCAAAAAGGATAGGTTAGCGCTTGAGCAAAAGGCACAGCCAACCAAGCACTCAAGACAAAACTCAAAACTAGACCAAAAGCTGCCCCTGCATTGATCCCTAAGATACTAGAGTCCACCATTGGATTCACACTAACTTTTTGCAAGATATAACCTGATAAGGATAAAGCAATCCCACCTATAAGGACAGCCAAAAGGCGAGGAAGTCGAAATTCGATTAAAATTAAGCGATCAAAATCACTTAGCTGGAATAGATTCAATGGGTTGACCCAAACTTCCCCAATGGCTAAATCAAAGCCAATTAAAAATAATAGTGTCACCCCTAAAATAATAAAGCGCCTTTTCATCGCCTAATCCCCCTATCTACTTGTCCTACTAAATACAAAAAGAATGGGGCGCCTAAAAGCATGGTCAGTGCACCTACAGGAAGCTCGTAAGGTAAAAATAAGGTCCGTGCTAGTAAATCTGCCAAAGATAAAAAAACACTTGATAACAGGATATTTAGCCATAAGGTCTTCAAAAATGAAGCTCCTGCTAGTCTTCTTGCCATATGAGGCATCATTAACCCTAAAAATCCTAAGACACCTACAATAGAAACCACTACTCCACTTGATAGGGCGATTAAAAGTACCAAAATCCATCTCATCTTGACAACATCTAATCCCAAACTTGTCGCCAATTCTTCCCCAAAAGATAATAATTTAATCTGCCTTGAAAAGAGAAAGCATACTCCTAGTACCACTAAAACACAAAGTCCCAACAGTAAGGTCTTTTCTTTTGAGACTGCTGAAAAAGATCCAACTGTCCACATAAAAAAACGTTGTGACGAATTACTATAATAGGCAATTCCACTGGCAAGTCCTGAACAAAACATCCCTAAACTCGTCCCTACCAGTAAAATCTTAATGGGCTGAAAAGAAGATCGAAGCGTTAATAGCCAGACTAAACATAAGCTAAAAAATGCCCCTAAAACACCGAAAATCAAACTAGACACTAGACCTGTTCCCAACCCTAAAGCCATTAGAATAGCCAAAAATAAGCTCGCTCCACTTGAAATTCCTAAGGTTGAACTTTCTGCAATAGGATTTTGTGTCATAATCTGCATCAATTGACCCGATATGCCCATCAAAGAAGCTGCAAAGATACTAGCCAAAAATCTCGGCAGACGAATCTCTTGTATAATAGGGTTTGTCCATAGTTCTGATATCAAATAAGTTTTATTGCCAAACTTCATTGACAAGATAAATATTACAGTAAGCGTAAGGAGAGCTATAAAAAATGTTACATAATAATATTTCTGTTTAATAATCAACACCTACAATCATGGGAGTTTGTGAAAAGCTATCTGTCCCAATTGACACCTTAACCTTAAAAGCTGATTCAATCATCTTTTCATCAAATACCTTTTTGGTCATACCTTCTGTTAAAATCTTCCCTTCTTGCATCACGATCAAATGGTCCGAAAAACGAGCCACTTGATTTAATTCATGCAAAACATAAACTACTGTCTTACCATGATTTTCCACTAGATCTTTTAACAAAGACAAAATCTCGTATTGATGGACAATATCCAAATACGTAGTCGGTTCATCGAGTAAAATAATATCTGAGTCTTGTGCCAAAACCAAAGCAATCCAAACTCTTTGCCTCTGTCCTCCTGACAATTGATCCACTGCAACATCTCTTAATTCCCAAACATTAGTAATGGTCATCACCTCTCGAATCAGTGCATAATCTTCCGAAGAGAGATGTAATTGCGTTAATTTTTGATGAGGAAAGCGCCCCAAACTCACTAGGTCTAAAACGGTCATTCCTTCTGGTGCTCTTGCACTTTGGGGAAGAATCGCCAATCGCTTAGCAACCTCTGTTGTTTGATAACTCTGAATATCTCGACCATCCAAGATAATTTCTCCATGACTTAACGGATGTAAGCGCGCTAAAGCCTTTAACAAAGTTGATTTACCAGAACCATTAGTCCCAATAATAGCTGTTGTTTGTCCCATAGGAAGCGACACCGATAAACGATTAATGATACTCTTATTTCCATAAGAAACAGATATCTCTTTTGCTTCTAGCATTTTTAACTCCCTAACTTCATTTTATTGCTATATTATAGCAAAAATCTCAAGTTAATGACCTATTTCCAAGCATTTTAGAATTATTATTATCTGAACATGTCAATATCCTATCAAACCATAAGGGTTGTCCATACTCACATTTTTTAAAATATGGGTACCAAAATGGGTATCAAAACAAAAAAACAGGCCCTCCGAAATCTCGGAAAGCCTATTGTTAAGCCATTTTCAGACTTATTTAGCGATTGGGTAAACAGATACTTGTTTTTTATCGCGTCCTTTACGTTCGAAACGAACAACACCTTCAACTTTAGCAAAAAGTGTATCATCTCCACCACGACCAACGTTTACACCTGGATAGATGTGTGTTCCACGTTGACGGTAAAGGATTGATCCACCTGTTACAGTTTGACCATCAGCAGCTTTAGCACCAAGGCGTTTAGCTTGTGAATCACGTCCGTTTGATGTTGAACCTCCACCTTTTTTGTGGGCCATAAGTTGCAAGTTAGCAAGATTCATTTTTAACATAATCTCAATTTCCTCTCGTAGTTAATTTGGTGTGATAAGTAAACTTATCTAACTGAAATACTGAGTATTCCACGTGTTATTAAGCGTTGATCGCTTTAATAACAACTTTTGTATAAGGTTGACGGTGACCTTGTTTACGGTGGCTACCTTTTTTAGGTTTGTATTTGTAAGTTACAACTTTCTTTTGTTTTCCTTGTTTTTCAACAGTTCCAACAACAGTAGCGCCTTCAACAAGTGGTGTACCTACAACTGTTTTTTCACCACCAACAAGAACAACTTGATCAAAAGTTACTTCTGCTCCTGCTTCAACATCAAGTTTTTCAACGTAGATAACTTGATCTACTTCAACTTTAACTTGTTTACCGCCAGTTTTAATGATTGCGTATGTGCTCATTATGCACCTCCTATAAAAATATAAATAATCGAGATAAATCTCGTGTGAAGACTCGCCTAAAATCGTGAGATTGCTCTACTTAGTGACGATTGTCGTGCGGTTGCACAGGGTGTGCATATAGTCAACATTATTATACTATCATACTTTATATCCTATGGCAAGAAAAAAGACAGAAAATCTGCCTTTTTCTTATTTG
>NZ_JBNPOS010000019.1:0-33328 GCF_050315295.1 Streptococcus sp. SGI.013 | reverse complement strand
TACCGTGAAATAATGTAGATTTTTGGAAAAAATAGCTAAAAAATTTTTTTCGGTTATTTGGTTATGACGCGAGGATGCATCTTATATATCTTTCCGAAAAACTGTAATTTTCTTGAAAAATATAAATAGGTCTGTTATACTACTATATAGATAATTTGAAAAATTTTTAGCTAATTTTTGTACTTTTCAAACTAGAAAGACTAAAAATTTTATTTTTTAAAACAATCTTCTTTGGGAATTGTTGCTAAAATCAAATATGATGTGATATTAAGGAGACTCTTATGCGCCGTGAATTGCTACTTGAAAAAATTGAAGACTTAAAAACTCTCATGCCTTGGTATGTTTTAGATTATTATCAATCAAAATTATCGGTTCCTTATAGTTTTACCACTTTATATGAATATCTAAAGGAATATCGCCGTTTTTTTGAATGGTTAATTGAGTCGGGTATTTCGAATGCTGAAACTTTAAAAGAAATTCCATTAGAAACCTTGGAAAATTTAAGTAAAAAGGATATGGAATCTTTTGTGCTCTATCTTCGTGAACGGCCGTTATTAAATGCAAATACAACTAAGACTGGTGTTTCACAAACAACTGTTAATCGAACTTTGTCAGCTCTCTCCAGTTTGTACAAATATCTGACTGAGGAGGTAGAAAATGATCAAGGTGAGCCTTATTTTTACCGTAATGTTATGAAAAAAGTTTCTACAAAAAAGAAAAAAGAAACTTTATCAGCCAGAGCTGAGAATATTAAACAAAAACTTTTTTTAGGTGATGAGACGATGGAGTTTTTAGATTATGTAGATAATGAATACTCTAGCAAACTATCAAAACGTGCCTTATCTTCTTTTTTAAAAAATAAGGAACGTGATTTAGCGATTATCGCCTTGCTTTTAGCTTCGGGTGTGCGCTTATCAGAGGCTGTTAATTTAGATTTGCGTGATGTTAACCTTAACATGATGATAATAGAGGTAACTCGCAAAGGCGGGAAACGTGACGCTGTTAATATTGCAGGGTTTGCTAAACCTTATCTTGAAAATTACATGGCAATTCGTCAGCAACGTTACAAAGCAGAAAAAACAGATGTGGCCTTTTTTCTCAGTGAGTACCGTGGCATCCCTAATCGTATGGATGGTTCAAGCATTGAAAAAATGGTTGCTAAATACTCTGCTGGCTTTAAGATTAGGGTAACCCCTCATAAATTACGTCATACTTTGGCAACGAGGCTTTATGATGCTACGAAATCACAAGTGTTGGTAAGTCACCAACTGGGACATGCTAGTACTCAGGTTACAGATCTTTATACCCATATTGTTAATGATGAACAAAAAAATGCTTTGGATAAATTATAGTTGCTAGTCTTCTTCTACTTTCCTACTTCTGCTATTTTCAAACTTTTTCATGAAGAAAAAGAGGAGAGTTATCGTGTTATTTCAAGTGATCCAAAGAATAGACTTTTCTCTCAATCTCCAAGACTCGGAGCTATCTTTCGCTTATTTTATTTAGATGATTCGACTTTACAAGAATCTTGTCATTTAGAACAACTTTATCAAGATAAAGTCCAACAACAAAAACAAACCGTTATCCATTCCCTCAATCGTGTCAAAGGTCATTCTCGAGATACGATTCATCATGCCCGAAAGCTATCTCAAGTAACTTGGGGACGGGCTAAGATTCTTTTCAGACGCTAATTTGATAGTGTTGACTGAGTTATAGAAAAAAGCATCAAGAGATGCTTTTTTTAATAATTTATAAAAGTTGAGAGATCGGATAAAGCTCGTTCAGCTATCTTTTCATAACGTTCTTTTTTATCACGAATGCGGGGGCCATCCAATTCTTTAATGATACCAAAATTGACATTCATAGGTTGGAAGTGCTTGCTATCAGCGTGAGTGACATAGTAAGGAAGACTTCCAATAGCTGTAGTATGAGGGAAGATAACTTCATCTTCTCCTTTAAAAAGTTTGGCGGCGTTGATACCTGCAACAAGACCTGATGCAGCAGATTCAACATAACCTTCTACTCCTGTCATTTGTCCTGCAAAAAACAAGTTAGGATTATGACGTGATTGGAAGGTTTGTGTCAGCAAATTTGGTGAGTCCATATAAGAATTGCGATGCATGACACCATAGCGAACAAATTCAGCATTCTCAAGCCCTGGAATCATCTGAAAGACACGTTTTTGCTCTCCCCATTTCAAATGAGTTTGAAATCCAACGATATTATAGAGACTTCCAGCAGCGTTATCTTGACGAAGTTGAACAACAGCATAAGGTGTTTTAAAGTCTCCGTCACGTTGACCCTTATAATCGTCAGGGTATTCTAAACCAACTGGTTTCATAGGGCCATAAAGCATGGTCTTGATGCCACGCTTCGCCATAACCTCAATTGGCATACAACCTTCAAAGTATTTCTCTTTTTCAAAGCTATTAAGCGGAGCTTCTTCAGCATTGGTTAGCGCCTCATGAAAAGCCAAAAATTCCTCTTTAGTCATAGGGCAATTAAGGTAGGCAGCTTCTCCTTTGTCATAACGTGATTTGAGGTAAACCTTATCCATATCAATAGTTGATTTATCGACAATAGGAGCTGCGGCATCATAAAAGTAAAATCCTGCACCACCATTAAGAGCATGAATTTTTTCAGCTAAGGAATCTGATGTTAAAGGTCCTGTAGCAATGACCGTTATAGCATCATTGGGGATTTCAGTGATTTCATCACGAATGACTTCAATGAGAGGGTGCTGTGTTACTTCTTGGGTAACCAGTTGTGAAAAACCTTCTCGATCAACTGCTAAGGCACCACCAGCTGGCACACGAGTCGCCTCCGCAGCTTTCATAATAACTGAATCTAGACGTCGCATTTCCTCTTTTAAAAGACCTACAGCATTGGTTAAACTATCTCCACGAAGGGAGTTTGAACAAACCAATTCAGCAAAATCAGTTGTCTTGTGCTGAGGTGTTGACTTGACACCACGCATTTCATACAATTTCACTGGAATGCCACGTTTGGCAATCTGATAAGCCGCCTCGGACCCTGCTAAACCAGCTCCGATAACATTGATATAATCTGCTTTTTTAATCGATTGAGACACTCACTAATACCTCTTTGGGAGCTTGCTCCCACAAATCTTTCTAACTAATTATTGAACATCTATTATAACAGAAAATCAAAACTCAAGCAAAATACTTCATCTATTATTTGCATAATTTTTATTATGTAAATGATTATCAAAAAATAGAGGAGATCATTATGATCTCCTCTAGGTGTAGATTGGTATGTTTTATTTTACTTTTTCTTCCTGGTAGTCGCAGTCATCGTTGCTACAAATGACTTGCTTGCCTCCACCACGAACTTTTTTCTCAATAAGGAAATCACCTGATTTCGGACATGTACGTCCTACAGGTTTATCCCAAGAGGTAAATTCACAGTCTGGATAACGATCACAACCATAGAAGAGTCTATTTTTCTTGGTTTTACGTTCAATCACTTGACCTTGTTGACAAAGAGGACAAATGACACCGATTTCTTTAGTGATGGCTTTGGTATTGTGGCACTCTGGGAAGTTACTGCAGGCATAAAATTTACCATAACGCCCCAGTTTAATAACCATCTCATGACCACAAACATCACAATCAAAACCTGCTGGTTCATCCTTGATTTGAATTTTTTCCATTTCGGTCTCAGCCTTGGCCAATTCTTTTTGGAAAGGTTGATAAAATTCATCGATAACCTTTTGCCATTCTTCTTTTCCGACTTCGACAGCATCAAGTTTAGTTTCCATCTCTGCTGTAAACGCAACGTTTACAATATCAGGGAAAAACTCTACAATTAAGGAATTAACAATTTCACCTAGTTCAGTAGGCTCAAATCGTTTAGAGACTAGTTTTACATAGTATCTTCGTTGAATGGTTTCTAACGTAGGAGCATATGTAGAAGGGCGTCCGACACCATTTTCTTCCAATGTCTTAATCAAGGTTGCCTCAGAATAACGTGCAGGTGGTTGGGTAAAGTGTTGTTCAGGGTGGGTAGAGACTTTTTGGACGGTGTCCCCTTCTTCCATCTCTGGTAACATTTTATTTTTGTCTGAATCATTATAAACTGCCATATAGCCTGGGAATTTTAATTGGCTACCATTGGCAGTAAAGATAACACCACTTTGTGATAGGTTCACTTTCATTGTATCAAAGATAGCTGCAGTCATTTGACTTGCTACAAATCGATTCCAAATTAAGGTATAAAGCTTTAACTGATCTTTATCTAGGAATTTGGCCATGGCTTCAGGCGTATTGGTGACACTTGATGGACGAATAGCCTCGTGTGCATCTTGTGCCCCTGAGGCGTTCTTCACACGATTGCCATGTTTGGAGTATTCTGCTCCGAATTTTTCTGTAATAAAGTTTGCGGCATCATTTTGTGCAATCGGACTAATACGGGTTGAATCCGTACGCATATAGGTAATAAGACCTTGCTGTCCTGCTGATCCTAAACTAATCCCTTCGTAGAGCTGTTGGGCAACCATCATGGTTTTTCGTGTTCTAAAGTTGATTTTATTGGCAGCATCTTGTTGAAGAGATGAGGTTGTGTATGGTAGAGGAGCGTTTCGACGGCGTTCCTTTTTTTCTACCTTATCAACATTAAAGGCATCACTTGTGATACGTGATAAAACAGTTTTGACATCCTCATTGGTCTGTAGTTTTAACTTTTTACCATCTAAGCCGTAAAAGCTAGCGCTAAATTTTTTATTCCCCTTTTTAAATAGTGTATCAATTGTCCAGTATTCCTCTGGTTTAAACGCTTTGATATCATTTTCACGATCAATAATCAATTTTAAAGCAACAGATTGTACGCGTCCCGCAGACAACCCTTTTTTAACTTTTTTCCATAAAATCGGCGAAATAGAGTAACCAACAATACGGTCTAAAACACGTCTAGCTTGCTGGGCATCGACTAAATCCATGTCGATTTCCCGTGGTTCCACAAAAGCATTTTTGACAGCATCTTTGGTGATTTCATTAAAGACGACACGGTTTTTATCCTTAGGATCTAGTCCTAAGATATGAGAAAGATGCCAAGAAATTGCCTCTCCTTCACGATCGGGGTCACTTGCCAAGAAGACTTGCTTGGCATTCTTCGCTTCTTTTTTAAGAGAATTAATCAAGGGACCTTTACCGCGGATATTAATATATTCTGGCTCATAATTATTATCAAAATCAATAGACATACTAGATTTCTTGAGATCTCGAATATGTCCTACGCTGGCTACAACTTTATAAGTTCGCCCCAGATATTTTTCAATGGTTTTAGCTTTTGCTGGAGACTCCACAATAACCAATTTTTTCTTAGGACTGGTTTTTTTAGTCGTTTTCTTTTTTGTAACTGTTTTTTTAGTTGTTGTCTTTGTTGCCACAGTCATTCTCTTTTCTATACTTTTAGATAAACCAAAAAGAATGATATATCATTTTTTAGACCTTGTCAATAAAAAACATTTTCTTATAGGAAAACTTATTTTAAAAATGATACTCTGAAAGGATGTCGAGCCCTGTTGTGACGCACTTTGCTCCCTCTTTTATCAAGTGATGACAACCTTCAGAATTTCCATCTAAAATATTACCTGGTACCGCAAAAACATCTCGCCCCTCTTCTAGTGCACGTTCACAAGTAATCAAGCTACCTGAACGGATTTTTGCCTCTACAACAAGCACTCCAAGAGAAAGCCCTGCGATAATCCTATTTCGCTCAGGAAAATGATGACGTTTTGGGCTACTATCTGGACCATACTCTGATAAAATGAGGTGATTTTTACTGATATAGTCTTGCAAGGGACGGTTTTCTTTTGGGTAGTATTGAGAAAGTCCATTACCTACTACAGCTATAGTCTTTCCGCCTTGTTTCAATGTGGCCATATGAGCTGCAGTATCAATTCCTCGTGCTAGACCACTTACAATAACAAAGTTCTGATTTAATTCTGCCAGTAATTTTTTAACCGTTTCTGAACCTGCTTGGCTGGATTTCCTAGCACCGACAACTGCTAATTTAGGTTTTTCTAACAGTTCTAAAGCCCCTTGATAGAATAATAAGACAGGCGGATTGTAAATCGCTTTTAGTTCTTCCGGGTAAACCTGATCTAAAATTGAGAACGATGGGAAACGCTTAAATTCTTCCAGTAATAGTTTTTTATCCAAGCTTTTATACCGTTCTAACACTAAACTAGGATGTTTACAATTAGCAATACGGATCATCTCTTTAAGTGATGGTGATGTCTGATTTTTTTTGATATAGCTTAAAATTTTATTCAGACCTAGATTGGTAATACCTGCTGTTTTTAGTTTATACAATTCAAAATTATTCATAATTTCCCTCCATTTTTCTATTCGATAATGGAGAGTTGTAGTTAATCGTTTATTTTTTTAAATTGACAATAAGCTCCAACTAGGTTGGCTTGTTGTTGAAAGGAGCAAGCTATGATAGGCAATTGACTTAATTGATTAGACAAACCAACTTGCTCTCCTAATAGTTGAAGGTATTGCTTGGTAATTTCTTCTATTAGTAAGGGTTGCTGACTAATACCACCCCCAACAGCTACCATTTCTAGTTTAAATATATTTCGTAAATTTAAAATCAATATGGCAATATCTTGGCAATATTTTTCGAAAAGTTCTTGTAAGTTTTCTTTTTGACCGAGCTTGAGTTGCTCAAAAACCTCTTGTCCATCCTCCTTTTTTAAATCTAAGATTTGACTCGCTCGCTTAATAAATTGAACTGCAGAACCGGTGTTAGTGATAAGGTTGCCGATGCCGTTGATTTGTAAACCTAACGATTGCGACAAACTCTCAATGCCTTTAAATTCACGCAATCCTCGTTCCCAAAGGTCTGAGGCTGAAAAATCTTTAAAGGTCATCAGATTTTGATCAGAAACCAAGGCCAAGCCTACACCTGTCCCTAAAACGAGAACAGCTCCATAGTGGCAGCTTTTCAGACTTCCGTATCGCGACTCTGCTAACCCTGCAGCATCTGCATCATTCAACACACTGACAGGGAGGTGATACTTTTCTTCTAAATGCTTCCCCAATGGAAAGTTTTTTAGGTAACTAATCAGACCACCATGATAAACATAGCCGCTGACCACATTGATTTGCCCAGGGCACGAAATTGCCACACCCTTAATCTGATGATGATAGTCTTTTATAAGTGACTCTAGATAGAGAAGGAAATGATTTAACTGATCAGGTGTCTTGTGTTTTTGTTGATGTGATAACACAAGATTATCATCTATTAGGGCTGATTTAATAAATGTCCCTCCAATATCAATGCATAAGTGCTGAGTCATCAGTTTCTTGTTTCTCCTTTTTTGTTTCATCAATAGTTTTAATGATACGCGCTGGATTACCAGCAATAAGGACATTATCTCCGTAAGACTTTGTGACAACGCTACCTGCCCCCACTACAACATTATCACCTAAAGTAACACCAGGAAGGATAATAGCTCCACCTCCAATCCAAACATTGTCCCCGATGGTAATAGGCGCTCCGTATTCTAGCCCTGCGATTCTCTCTTTGGCTGTTAGAGGATGTAAGGGGGTTAATAATTGAACACTTGGTCCTAACATAGCGTTATCTCCAATCCGAATATCACAGACATCTAACATGGTACAATCAAAATTGGCATAAAAATTTTCTCCAACATAAATGTTAGTACCATAATCGCAAGAAAAACATGGCTCCATATAGATAGAATCACCGGTTGCTCCAAACCATTTTTTTAAAATTGAAGCTCTCTTTTTACCATCTTTTTCTTCATTAAATGCAGCCATATTTTCTCTGGCCTTTTGGCGTAAACTTTTTAGTTCAGCATCCCCAGCATCATATAATTGTCCTGCTAACATTTTTTCTCTTTCTGTCATAATTCACCTCTATTGATATATTATCCTCACTATAAAACTTTAATTCAAGATTGTCAATTTCTTTTTAACTTTACCACAAAAAAGCTTAAGAAGAAAATTGCTTCATCAAAAAAAGCCCCCTTCGTCTCCAAACATAGAGGCTTAATGAACCTGTTAAGCTTGGAAATGAAGAGGCTTATTCTAAAAATTAATGCTAGACGTTATATCTTAGTCTCTGTCTTTTAAAACAATATTTAATAAAAGGGCAGCTAGTGTACCTGTTGAGATACCTGATGATAAGACCATTTGAAGTGGTGTTGGAAGTGAGCTTAATAATTCTGGACGAACAGTTACACCAATTCCGAGTGCGAAAGCAACGGAGATAATCAAAAGTTCACGATCTCCCATTTTTACTTGTGCTAGTGTTTTAATCCCTTGAGCAGCGACAAGTCCAAACATGATGACACCCACCCCACCTAAAACGGGTTGAGGCATGATTGAAATTAGGGCTGAAATTTTAGGGAAAATTCCTAAAGCAGTTAAGATGATTCCTGCGACCACCATGACGTGTGTACTAGCAACCTTAGTTAAGGTAATCAAACCAACATTTTGAGAGAAAGCTGTGTTAGGGCCTGCACCAAAGAAACCTGCGATTAAAGAGCCAACACCATCTGCTAATACTCCATTTGCGGCACGTCCACTTGATACTTTTGTATTTGATGCCTCACCAATTGCCATCATGATCCCAACTGTTCCAATAAGAGAAACAATATAAGCAGGGATAAAGGATAAAATGGATGAAAGATCAAACTTTACCCCATAGCGAAGAATGGCTGGAAAGGAAATCCAAGCTGCATCTCCTACTGCTGATAAATCAACCTTCCCGAGAACAATACAGAGTAGGTAACCAAAAATCATGCCGATAAAAACAGAAGCAGTTTTCCAAAGACCTTTTCCGAAATGATTAAGTAAAAGTGTAAAGACCATAACGATAAAAGCGATGCTAATATTTTCTAAAGAAGCATAATCTTTGGCACCTGAGCCCCCGGCTGCCCAGTCCATGCTAACTGGTAAAAGTGTAATCCCAATGAGTGATACAACTGTCCCTGTAATAAGGGGTGGGAAGAATTTCATCAAAGGTTTGATAAAACGGCTTAGAACAATTTCAACTAAAGAACCTGCTATAGTGGCACCAACAATCCCTGCAATCCCAAAACGTGAACCGACACTGATGGCTGGGCTTGCAAAAGTAAAGTCTGTTCCCATCATCCCAGATACACGTGCTCCGATAGGTCCAACTCCTTTTGATTGTAGAATTGTTGTAATCCCTGCAACAAAAATTGCGGCAGCAACCATAGTTGAGGTGTCTTCAACACTTAATCCTAGAGCTGAAGCTACTACTAGGGGAACTGCGATAATTCCTGCAAAAGCAGCTAAAATATGTTGAAGTGCCAAGATAACTGTCACACCAACAGGTGGTTTGTCATCTATCCCGTAGAGCATTTTTTCTAGCTCTTTAACCGAATGTTCTTTAGACATATTGTCTCCTTTGTGTAAAAATAATGATGTCATTTATTTTATCATAAGATGCTCTTTCTTTCAAGGTCAAAAACGAACATTTTATTACCTATATGATGTATTTATTCGTATTTTAGAAAACAACAATAATCAAAAAGACCCTCGTAAGAGGATCTTTTTGATTATTGTTGTTAGTTGGAAATTAGCATTGATTTAATCGGCTCAAAACTTTTTCGATGAATGGGAGTGATACCAAATTGATGGAGTGCTTTTAAATGCTCTGCTGTGCCATATCCTGCATTTTTTTCAAAACCATAGCCAGAAAACTTCTGATCATAATCTGCCATCATTTTGTCTCTTGTAACCTTGGCTACGATAGATGCTGCGGCGATAGACAAGCTGTTAGCATCTCCTTTGATAATAGCTGTTTGCGGTATAGATGTCTCCAACTGCATCGCATCAATCAGTAGGTGATCAGGTTTTTGGTTTAATTCACCTAAGGCTTCTAACATAGCTAACTTTGTTGCCTCGTAAATATTAACCTGATCAATGACGCTAGCATCCTTTATTCCCACTCCAACTGCTACCGCTCGTTCCATAATTTCTTGGTAAATGACTCCATGCTTTGATTTAGGAATTTTCTTGGAATCATTGAGGTAGCGGATCTTACAACCTTTTGGAAGAATAACCGCCGCAGCTACAACGGGACCTGCTAGAGGCCCTCTTCCGACTTCATCTATTCCAGCAATCCACTCCACATGATTGTCGTAGAGTGATTTTTCATAAGATAACATAGCCTCTAAGCGAGCATCTTCTGCGAGTTCTTTTTCCAATTCTTTTTGGCGTTTTTTTATAGCTGTTTGAACGCCTGTCCGATGATCTGTTGATAATTCTTGGAAAATAGGGCTGTCAAGCTGATGAACTTCCTGCAATCGTTCTTTTATCTCTTTAATCGTTGCCATCTAGATCACTTACCTTATCGAGTGTATAAGTTCCAAGACGACCATCGCGGATATCTTTTACAAACAAAGTATAAAAACGATCATAGTCATCTCGAAAACCAAGTTTTTTTGTCAGATTCATAATCATCTCAGGCGTTTCTTCATCCAGATCAATTCCCTTAAAACGCTCTAGTAATCTCTCAGGGTAGTTAGCTTTAAAGTAATCTAATCCAAAAATAGTCACCTCGTCCATAGGCAATAAATTATCCTTAATGGCCCCTGTCAAGGCTAACTTCAAACCTACAAGTTGATCTTCAAATTTTGGCCAGAGAATTCCTGGAGTATCCAGAATCTCCAAATCCTTATTAGATTTTAACCATTGTTGTCCCTTTGTGACACCTGGTTTATTTCCGACAACTGCAATTTTCTTTCCTGCCAAACGGTTCATAAGAGTTGATTTGCCAGCATTTGGGATACCAATGATCATAGTGCGCAGAGTTTCTTTTTGGATTCCTCTTTCACGGAGACGTATAATTTTATCTTTCATCAGCTCCTTAGCTGCGTCAGTCACTTTTTTCACTGTCGCTTGTTCTTTTGAGTTGATAGCTAAGGTTTTAATCCCTTGTTTTTCAAAATAGCTCTGCCATTCTTTCGTTAAAAAAGGATCAGCTAGGTCAACCTTGTTGAGAATCATAAGTTTTGGTTTATCTCCAACAATTTTGGTCAGCATGGGGTTTTGACTAGATAAAGGTAGTCGAGCATCAACTAAAATTGTTACAAAGTCAACGTGTTTAATATTTTCTTGAACTTGACGACGGGCCTTGGACATATGCCCAGGAAACGATTGAATAATTGCCATGAGTGTATAATTCCTTTCTCTATGTGATTTGCTACGGGGACAAATCAACTTTTTTCTTGTGGAGATCAACTTTACTAAGCTAATCACCTAGAAACTTATCTGATTTTTTTCTAAGTTAAATCATATCAAAATTTAGCTTCAAAAACAACACATGGAAAAATACAAAAAACCCGTCATTGACGAGTTTTTGTTTTTATGAAATAGTGCTATTGTGTTTTTCCGATAAAGTCAATCATCTCATCTAACTCTTTTTTACTCTTAGTCACAAGTAGATAAGCATCATTTCCTTGTAGCTCCGCAAAAGCATCAGGCATACGTTTAACGGTCTTGAGATTATCTGCATAGCGTTCATAAATCTCATTAGCTGGGTAAAGGTAGTTTGTGGTGTCACGGCGTGTAGCCACAAGGCAATATTGCGGCTCAAACACACGCTCTTCCACATTTCCACCAGTCACGATATTAGCATAGTCTCGGAAAAGGTCAATTGAATGCGCATAGTTATAAGCTTCGACAGTAAAGCCCCCTGCCATACGGTTATTGTACTCAATAGCAATATAATCTTTTCCATCTTTGAAAAACTCAATGTGGAAGAAGCGCTCTTTCATTCCAAATTCTTTAATAATGGCACGACCATATTTGACTAATTGGGGATCCAACTCTTTTTCAATATAATAAGCGTTATCTTTTTTACTTTGCATCAATTCAAATGGGGTGTGAACATAAGTTAGGCCTGTTTCAAAGACCACGTTTCCATGACGATCAACCAAACCATCATAGGTTGTGATGATGCTAGAATTGACAAATTTTTCAAAGAAGTAAGCAGTTTGTCCATCCCAAGCTTGTTTAAAAGTTTCCAAATCAGCTTTTTTAGTTAATTTGAAAGTTCCTGAAGCACCAACGCCATTGTCAGGCTTAGCAATCATAGGAAATCCAATTGTTTTTACAGCTTTTTCAATGTCTTTTTCTGTTTTAACCACCATGCCCGGTACGACTGGTACACCTGCTTTAGTGAAATGTTTTTTCATCTCAGACTTGTATTTCGTCTTTTTAAGGTGTCTTGGTTTAGCACCGAAAATGTTAAATTGTTCACGTAAGGTAGCGTCATTTTCCAACCAGTGCTCATTGTGGGATTCCACTCGATCAATCGGGCCATGTTTATACATCAAGAAAGCTGTTGCTCGCTTAACCTCATCAATATTCTCCAAGTCATTGACACGGAAATATTCTGTAAGAGCATAACGTAGTTCTTCAGGCAATTGATCATAGGGTTCTTGCCCAATACCTAGAACCGTAACGCCTTCTTTTTTAGCCAATTCAATGGTGAATGGTTGGAAATTTTCTGGATAAAAAGGGGAAATAACGAGATAATTCATAGGTAGTCCTTTCTAGATTAAAGTCCGATAGAATGTAAGAAGAATGGCATTTGTTTTCTCCACCAAACCCAGTCATGAGCAACATCAGTTCCCCAGGTGTCAAACCAAGCTGGAATATTCTTCTCTTCAAAGGCACGTTTTAGGTTATAGAATGAGTCCAGACCGTCTTGCTCCCAATCACCCAAACCTGTGCAAACGATAATATCAGCCTGACGGTATTTGTCAATAAACCAGCCATCATTTTGATTCCAGATGTAGTCTGCTGGTGAATTTTGATAAACGGCACCATCATGACCGTAATCTTGGTTATTGTTAAAGAATCGAGCATCATAAATACCTGAAAGGGCAATGACTTTTGTAAAGACATCAGGATGTTGAAGGAAAAAGTTTAGCGCGTGATAAGCACCCATAGAACAACCTGTCGTCATCATACCGTCATTCCACCCAGTCTTGTATTTAATGAATGGAATCGCTTCTTCAATGACATAGCGTTCATAGGCGCGGTGAGCTTCAGCCTTATCGTGAATAGACTTCCAATCAGCTAACCAACTTTCCTTATCATAACTAGTGAGGGTAAAAAACTGGACTTTTCCAGCTTCAATTGAGCTACGACAAGCTTCAATCATTCCAAAATCCGCATACTCATTGTATGAGCCACCTGATGAAGCAAAAACAACCACAGGAATACCTGCGTGACCATAACGATTGACATTCATTTCTTGACCAAGATTTCCTGACCAATGACTTAAAAAGTCTACATGCATATTTTTTCTCCTAACTATTTCTAACGATTACCACTTTTCACTTAAAAAACGTAAGCAATCTGGTAAATAAGCTGCCCAAGCCTCTTCATTATGAACAGCACCTGAAACAACTTCTAAAGCAATATTATCTAGATCCACTCCTCCTGCTACCAATTGACGATAGTAAGTTAAGGACGAATTGATATAGGCTTGCTTGATGTTGCCTGCCATGAGAGTCTTATCGGTGTCATCTGCTTCTTCTGTTCCAACATAGATATAGACACGCTGTTCTTTATCTAATGGTTGGCGTTCAATATAACGATCAAACGCTTCTTGGTGAAGCCAGTTGGCTGATGAAAAGACTCCTAAACCACCAATTTTATCTTGATAGGCTAATCCCATAAATTGTGTAATATTACCTCCAAGAGATGAGCCAATCATAACTGTGTGAGCTTTATCTGCTTTGGTACGATAGTTTTGGTCAATAAATGGTTTGACCACTTCCATCACAAATTCGGCATACAAGGTTCCTTTGCCACCAAACTGAACCCCTGGGATCCCCATTTCGCTAAATTTCCAAGCAGCGTATTCATGCATCCGTTCAGCACCATCATTATCAATGGCAACAATTATCATCTTTGCAATATCTGGATTTCGCTTAATCGTTGGAATAATCTTCCAAGAATGACCCGAAAAGGCTTCTTTACTGTATAAAACATTTTGACCATCATGGAAATAGACGACAGGATAGGAATCAGCGGTGTCTTCTTCATATCCTTTTGGTAATAAGACACGCACACGACGTTTTCTACCAGTGAAGGGAACCTCTAATTCGTGAGTTTTCATATCCAAATAAAAATAAGATTTATTCATATCTATCTCTTTCTAAACAGCGTTTTTAGTATTATACCATAGTTTTTCAACAAATATTCAGAAAATTTAGTTATTTCCTTTCTTTTTTGAATAAAATTGTGATTAATTTGGAGAATAATGTTATTTTTAAAACTAAATAACCTTCGGGAAATCCGAAGGTTAATGATTTATCAAAGAAAAACTATTATAGAATGTAAATAATATGAGAACTAGGAGCTATTTTTTAAAAATGCTTTGATTGCTGTAAGGGCAACCTGGTTAAAGTTGCTATCTATCCAATGCTCTCCACCTTCAACTGTTACTAATTCAGAATCTGGAAATAGCTGATTGGCATCTACTGCATATTGGTAAGGCACTACATCATCCTCTGTTCCTTGTATGATCAAAACTGGTGAGGTGACTTTTTAATCTCATTATCACCGTCAACTTACTTTTTTCATGAATTTGGTCCTTAGTTGTATTTTAAGAGGTTAGCTGTTTTTTATATTAAAACCTACAAATAACACCATAATAAGTGTCGTTAAGCCCGTGATTATGACTGTCAAAAGCTCCCAAGATAAACCTGTATTAACTATACTAATACTAAAACCAACAGCAATTAAGATAAGAATACTAGAAATGATCTTCGTAGGAAGCATAAGACCTATCTTGTTATACTTGTTATGTTGCAATAACCCTAGCATAAACAAAACTAAACCACTGAAAAAGTAAATCGTTGTATAGAAAATATCTATCTCACTGTTTCCGAGAAATGTTAGAGAAATCGTAATCAAGCTTAGCCCAAAGAGAATGGGATAATGACTATAAATAGCACGAATACCCGTTTCTTCCCGTTTTACATCAAGCAGGTGATCCACTTCTACAATATAGACCATAAAAAGATTGGTTAGGGTCATAAAAATCGCAACGGATTCCCAAGAAAAATTCTCTGGACTGAAATGCTCTGAAATACCAATCAAAGACTCGCCAAAGGTAATAATCACTAAGAGTGACAAGCGCTCCATCAAATGAGGAAAGTTGACTGGACTCAAGTCTGCTGAAACAAAACCACGGTTGGGATCGCTCAGCAAACCAGGCAACAACCAGGTCGAAAGAATACCGAACAGGGCAATCCACATACCTATTTTATAAGGGAACAATAAAGAAAGGAAAAGAATAAAGGACCGCAAGCCTAAGATATAGAAAAACTGCTTCATCAAACTCCGATCCGCATCGTTTGAAGTCTGGAAATATTCTAAGATGTACTGGACCAAAAGCAGCAAGGAAATCATGGCCATGGGTAAAAAAATCCACACAAAGCTAGTCTGCCAATCTCCTGCAACTGCACTTGATGCCACCAAAAGACAAATCATCTGCAAAAACATAAAAATGATGTTTCTCAAGCTATTACTTCCAAAACGGTTTGTAAAGACAGTCTGCACCATCCAGGAATTAACAAAAATAATCAGGCCAACTGAGAAGTTAAAAAAGGACTGAAGACTAACGACTCCGTGATGGGCATGGTGGATAATCGACGTCAGCTGACTGATGGTATAAACATAGACTAGGTCATAAAATATTTCGGTCAACTCGACCTTTTTATGCTTGATAAAGGGCATAGAATCTCCTATCTGTTAAATTTCTTGATTTTATCAGTATAGCATAGAAGGATAGGTGATACAAATTAGCCAGAAAAAGCTAGTTTCCCTTTCGAGATGGCGATACTGTTTTCCAAGTCCTGTAAGATTTTCTCTTCCACCAAGTCCTGGGTCTCTAGAATGTAGCGTTTAAAATGTGGTCTTAAGCGGTGGTCTTCATAGGCTTTCGCGTTTGCACACACTTCGTAGAAATAATAGCAATTGGATTGCTGACAGTCCTTTAAGGCATACATGGCTAAAACACCCGATTCTTCTTTCATAGAGGATTGCATGTTTATTAGGACACTATTTTCAAAGGCTTCCTGGCTTCCCTCTCTCACTTGAACCTGAGCAAATTTTAGGAAATGGTGTTCTGGTCCTAGCCACACTCCAGACGGCAATTTTTCTTCCAAAAACAAGGCTTCTACTTCAAAGACTTCCCGCTTGGTGAGTTTGGAGCCTACCTGCTCTACATAGGCTTTAAAGTGCGGAGACTTCCGATGCTTTTGGTAGGCCTCCTCATCTGCATAGACCTCAAAAACCTTGTATTCCAAAGGATTCTCTTTTATAGAACTGGCGTACATGGCAAAAGTACCAGCTTCCTCTTTGTAAGAGGTCTGGAAATTTTCCACACCTACTTGATAAAAGGTATCGCGATTTTTCTCCTCAACTCCTAGATGAAATAAATGAACAACTGGCTTACTCATCTATTTTGCCTCCTTCAGTAATAGTTTGATATTTTCAGAGTAAATGGCTTGCTTGTTCTCTTGAGATAAGGGCAGGGAGTCAATTGCTTCTGAGATGACCTGCGTAGCCCCTGCAGGCGCAATCCCCAAAGGCGCATCGGTTCCAAAGAGAACACGGTCTAAGCCAAAATAGTCGATGGTCAATTCTAGAGCCTTTGAATTGCCTAAGATAGCGGTATCTACATAGAACTTGCGGAAGTCCTCCACCTGTTTTTCTGGTAAAATGTACTGAATCCGTCCGCTAAAAAATGGTGCCAAGGCTCCTGCATGATGGACAATGATTTTCAGATTAGGATAGTCTTGGAAGATACCAGCCTCCACCAATTGCAGCATGGCCTGACTTTGCTCGTACTCCCATGAAAAGACAATGTTGTTATCTGGTTTTCGAGTGTCAAATACAGGGTGCAACCAGATAGGAATATCCAACTCTGCACATTTGGCAAAGATTGGTCTAAATGTTTGGTCCGCAACGGACAGGCCAAGGTGTCTTGAAAACAGCTGGATTCCAGCAATTTCAGAATGTTTCACTACAAAGTCTTCCAAAATTTCCAAACTTCCTTCAATGTTGTTCAGGGCCAGCATGGCCACACCAGCAAAAAATTGATTTGGATAGGATTGAACAGTTTCCAAGAGTTCTTGATTGGCCTCTTTTACCAAAGTCAAGGCTAGCTCTGCTTCAAGATAATCTTCTGGATTAACATTGACAAATGAAATAATCTGTTTGACAGTTGAATCTTGCAGAGCCTGCCTTTTTTCCATATCTTGTAGGACAGGATTCTGGAGAAAGGGCATTTTTTGAGGCAAGGCTGGATCAAGGGCCAACATTTTTTGGTAAAACTGGGGCAACAATACATGGGCAAATACATCTATTTTCATACATCAATCTCCTTCCAGCTATCCTTTTCATCGGATAAAATCGCATAGTCTTCAAAGTAGGAAAGGTCTTGTTCAATCTCACCTGATTCGTACAGAGCTATTTTTTTCTCCAAACGGTCAATGGAACGTTGGAGGTTAGCTTGCTTTTGGTAAAGCGTTGCCAGTTGCCCCCGCAACAAGTTTTCACGTTGGTCTGCGGTACTACTGCCTTGTTTTAATAAATTGGCATATTCTATTAGTTTCTCTATCGGTACACCAGAATGCCTTAGACAGATAATCATCTCCAGCCAATTTAAATGACTTTTAGTGAAGTAGCGATTGCCGTTGCTCTGCCTTGGGATATCAGGCAAAAGACCAATGCGTTCATAATAGCGTAAGGTATTACTGCTAATTCGGTATCTTTTGCTGACTTCTGTAATTGTATAACGTTCTGTACTCATTACAAGAACTCCTTCCATCATTTTACACCTTTCATTATACTACTTATAGTTCACTATAAGTCAATTAAATCACAAAATCTTTTATATGGTCTTGAAAAAAATAAATATTGGAGTAAACTATAAGATGTTAATCAAAGGAGGCTTTATGAAAATTTATGTTCAATTTATGATTATTCTTTTCTTTGCCTTTGTAGGAGAAGGCATCTCAACACTTGGGCATCTTCCCATACCAGGTAGCATTATTGGCTTGTTACTGCTTTTTATTGCTCTAAAAGTAAAACTGATTCGGTTGAGGCATATTCACTTAGTGGGGCAATTTTTACTAGCCAATATGACGATTTTATTTTTACCTGCTGCTGTTGGGATTATGGAGCGCTATCAGGAAATTGTACCTTATTTATTTCCGATTAGCTTAATTCTTTTCGGGGCCTTGGTTTTAAATATTGTTGTGATTGCTTTTATTGTAGGTTTTATAAAAAATAAATTTGAAGGAGACTTTCCAAATCATGACTGAACTCACTCTGAATCCTATGTTTGGGATTTTCCTGTCTATTTTGGCTTATTATATTGGTTTATTACTATTTAGGCGTTTCCCACATCCTATAACAACCCCTCTTTTAGTTGCTACAGCTCTTGTTATTATTGGATTAAAGCTGTTTCATATTCCGTATAAAAACTACTATGTTGGAGGAGCCTATCTCAATATGTTGATTGTTCCTTCGACCGTGGCTTTGGCTATTCCCTTGTATCGTAATTTCCATTTGATGCGACATCATTTTAGGAGTATCTTTTTCAGTATTACCCTTGCGACTATTATCAATACCCTCTATACTCTTTTAGTAGCAAAATATTTTGGAATGAAATACTTTTTAGCCATCTCCCTTATCCCAAAATCAGTGACAACCGCCATGGCAGTTGGAATGATTGATAAGATGCAAGGAATTACCACGGTGACACTATTAGTTGTTGTCATCACAGGCATCCTAACCAGTGTGCTCGGTCCTGTTTTGCTCAAATGGTTAAACATCAAAGACTCTATTGCTATTGGCGTTGCTTTAGGAGGAACAGGTCATGCCATCGGAACAGGAGCTGCTTTAAAATATGGACAAGTCGAGGGAGCAATTGCTGGCTTATCTATCGGAATTACGGGTATTCTTTATGTTATCGTCAGCCCCATCCTTGCTCAACTCATCTTATCCTAGCAAGTTTTAAATGTTGTCTAAAAAAATTATCTATCAAAAAACACAAAGTTTCTTTCATTGAAACTTTGTGTTTTTAGTAGCATTAATAATAAACAGTGAATTCAGGCCTCATCACCAAAATGATACGATAGTATAAAATTCAAATACTGAGGGCTGATACCTCAGACGACTCTCAATTTTTTATCTGTACTAGCTTTTAATCCCAATTGTACCATTTTACGACCTCCTTTAGATTCCATTACACCATTCCTTTTTCTTACATTTAGCAACCACTTTTCTTGCGACTTATTTGCTATTTTTGATACAATAAATCAGATCATTTTCAGAAAGGAATGACTTTTTTATGTCAAAAAACAAGCCAGCATCCCCTATATTGTTAGGAAGTAGTCTTTATCTCGTTCTTCTTTGGTTGATTGTTTTGTTCCAAACTTCTATTTTTCACAATTGGAGCATCAAACATTTTTACCTTGGGATTGAAAGCATTCCAGCATTACTTGATGGCAATATCATAGACAACTTGTTATCCAAGGGAAAAAGCTGGCTCATCATTAGCGCTATTTTCTTCTTACTTGAGATTATCCTTTACTTCTATCTGAATAACTTTTTCTTTAAAAAATTAAAAGCGACGACTCAACGAGGTAGCCAAAGTTTGCGGTGGAGTTATCTGTTTTTAAATCTTTTTCCAATTTTTCTGTTGCTAGTCGGTGTAATCTCTAGTTTCCAAACGAGTCTAACCCTTTATCAAGACTACACTGCTTTTCGTAGTTTGGACTTAGACCAGGTGATAAAAGGATTAAACCAAGAAATCTCAACCATGCCACTCAACACTTTAAAAGATATTCAAGCCATCTTAGAAAGCCTGAAACGCTACATTCACGATAATAGTATCTTACTAAACATGTATAACTCCTTCTTTAAACAATATGATCTCATTGCCAATCTTCTTGCTTGGTGGAACAATTGCTTCCTTCTCTTATTATCTTTGGCAAGTTTCTTACAGATACGTCTATTTTGGCGAAATAAAAGCTCCTTTAAACGTCTTAGCCTTACTATCACATATGAAAAAGACTAACCAAACTCTCTCAAATTCTATATTTGAGAGAGTTTTTCTTGTTTTCATCGTAAATAACTTCTATTTTTACTCAAAATTTATTATAATTTATCATTAGAGGTGAAAAAATGAAAAAACAAGCTTTTAGTTCCGAAAACTATTTAGATTTACAACGTGACCATATCCTTGAGCGCATTGAGCAATTCGGTGGAAAACTCTACCTTGAATTTGGTGGGAAGATGTTGGAAGACTTCCATGCCGCACGCGTCTTACCTGGATATGAGCCAAATAATAAAATCAAACTCCTTCACGAATTACGTGATCAAGTTGAAATTGTCATTGCCATAAATGCTAGTAATATTGAACATTCTAAAACTCGTGGTGACTTGGGGATTTCTTATGACCAGGAAGTATTTCGTCTGATTGACACTTTCAATGAACTCAACATTTTTGTTGGTTCTGTGGTCATTACGCAATATGCTGGTCAGCCTGCAGCGGATGCTTTTCGTAAAGAGCTTGAAAAAAATGGCATCGCATCTTACCTTCACTACCCAATCGCTGGTTACCCAACAGCTATCGACCATATCATTTCACCAGAAGGTATGGGGAAAAACGACTACATCAAAACAAGTCGCAATCTAGTTGTTGTCACAGCACCAGGACCAGGCTCAGGTAAATTAGCAACCTGTTTATCCCAGCTCTACCATGACCAAGTGAATGGCGTGACCTCTGGTTATGCAAAATTTGAAACTTTCCCAGTTTGGAATTTGCCACTCCATCACCCTGTTAACCTAGCTTATGAAGCAGCAACAGCAGACCTTGATGATGTCAACATGATCGATTCTTTCCACTTAGAAGCTTACGGGGAAACAACTGTCAACTACAACCGCGACATTGAGATTTTCCCTGTAGTATCGCTCATGTTAGAGCGCATTCTAGGGCAATCACCATACCAATCCCCAACAGATATGGGGGTTAATATGGTTGGCTTTGCGATTACAGATGATGAGGCTGCTCGTGACGCTTCTAAACAAGAAATTATTCGTCGTTATTATCAGACTGTGGCAGACTACAAAGAAGATAAGGTGGCAAAATCTGCTATCACCAAGATTGAACTATTGATGAATAACCTTGGTATCACTCCACTTGATCGTCAAGTGACCGTCGTTGCTCGTCAAAAGGCTGAGGAAACTGGACAAGCTGCACTGGCTATGGAATTGCCTAATGGTCAAATTGTTACAGGTAAAACATCAGAACTCTTTGGTCCATCTGCTGCTGTCATCGTTAACGGGATTAAAGCACTAGCAGGTATCGACAAGGACACACACCTCATTCAACCAGACTATGTTAAACCTATTCAAGATTTAAAAGTTGACCATCTCGGCAATCGCAACCCACGTCTTCACTCTAGCGAGTTGCTTATCGCTCTAGCCATCACTGCTATGACAGATAAGAATGCTAAAAAAGCCATGGAAGAACTTGGAAATCTGAAAGGATCTGAAGTGCATTCCAGTGTTAGCTTACCTGAAGAAGACAAAAATGTTTTCCGTAAACTTGGTATCAATGTTACCGTTGATCCCAATAGACAAAGCGAGACACTCTATAAAAAGTAAACACATCACAAAAGAGCTGGGGGAATTAATTCTCTCTAGCTCTTTTGTTCTAAAACTATTAGCAACGAGGTTTTTATGAAAATCGTCCAGTTTTTAAAAACATCTATTACAGTTGGGGTGACACTTATGATGGCATTGCTAACCCTTTCTGCCTTTCTTGTCCAAACGATTATTTATGTCGTTCGATATGAATGGGCAGATATGATTAGTCCTAGACCCTGGGTCTATCTCTGCTTACTAGCTTTTTTCCCCTTAAGTATCATCATTAATAAGCTTCTTGACCACCTCACAAAAAAGCAACTCTTCATTTTGCTAGCGACACTCTTCAGCCTAGGTGGGCTACTTCTTATTGCCTTGACGACTGATATTACACGAGATGATGCAGCGACAGTCTTTCGCTCAGCTGTCAGTATCAATCAAGGTAACCTTTCCTCACTTAATGAAGGTGCCTACCTCTTTCGCTACCCTCACCAATTAGGGTTGGTTACATTTGAGCGTATTATCCTGACAATCATTCCGATTCCTAGTATGGTTGTTTTCTTCCTGCTTAATATCATTGCCATTCTTCTCACGAATGCTATGACTTGGAAAATAGCTGAACTCCTCTTTGATAATGACCGTGTCAGCAAGTGGACCATTTTTCTCAGCTTTGCCTTTCTTCCTCAGTTTTTCAATATCCTATTTGTTTATGGTATTGTTTACAGTTTAGCCATAGCGAGTGTTGGCATTTATTTCTTTATCCGATACCTATCAAATCATCAGCGCAAAGATGCTCTAGTTAGCCTGTTGACTCTTGCAACTGCCTACTGGATAAGAAATAATAACATCATTCTCCTCATAACTCTTTCTGTTATTATCCTACTTGAAGCTGTTTATCAAAAGAATAAACGTTTGATTTGCTACCCCATTATTCTCTTTGGACTAGCGATCAGCTTTAACAAAGCAACTCTCAGCTACTATCAATATTTAGCTGGTCATGAATTAAAAGGTACGCCTAAAGTTGCTTGGCTAGCTATGGGGCTTCAGGATTTAAAAGATAATCACCGTCAACCTGGATGGTACACTTCTTATGTCAGAAATATTTATTTTGAAAAATCTGGAGACTACGATCAAATCAAAGAAGATGCTGATAAAATGGTTACCCATGAGATGCAAAAATTTTTTGAAAAACCAGCTTATGCTTGGACATTCTTTTCTACTAAATTTTTGACCACTTGGACAGAATCAACCTTCCAATCAATCTGGTCAGGACCTAGTAAACCTCAAAAGCAACCCCTTGATAATATTTATGCAGCCTCTATCTTTAATGGCAGATGGGGGTATCGTATCATTTACCAAGTGACACATGCTATGCTGATTCTTATCTACTTAGGGGCATTTCTCTATCTTATCTTTTCTAAAAATATGAATCTTATCATCCTCTATCCTTTCATCTACCTCGCAGGTGGCATTATATTCCACTTACTTTGGGAAACTAAGAGCCAATATGCAATCCCCTACGTGTATCTCTTAATTCCTTTTGTCGTAAAAGGTTGGGGAGAGACCTATCACTTCTTCAAACAAAAGAAAAACTTCAAGAACTAAGATGTCTTGAAGTTTTCTCTTTATTCTGATACTAGAAGCATGGATTTAATAGCTTTTCGGTCAGCCATATCTTGGTAAGCCTGATTGACATCATCTAGCTGATAGGTGTCTGTAAAGACTTTACCTGGATTGATATCGCCATTTAATACTGCTTGAAGAAGAACGGTTTTAACATAAGTCGTTACTGAAGCAGATCCGCCTCCAATGGTAAGGTTTTGCACAAAAGTTGAGCCAAGTGGACGGTTATTATAGTGCGGGACCCCAACGTAACCAATGCGACCACCATTATGAAGAACACCGATAGCTTGCTCGATAGCAGCCTCAGTTCCCACACATTCTAGGGCAGCATCTGCACCACCACCTAAAATCTCACGAACTTTGGCAATACCTTCTTCACCACGTTCAGCGACAACAGCTGTAGCACCAAGCTCTAAGGCTAATTTTTGACGATCTTCATGACGGCTCATCATGATGATTTGTGAAGCTCCTCGCATCTTAGCTGCAATGACAGCACATTGACCAACAGCACCGTCACCAATGACCACAACCTTATCCCCTTTTTCAACTTGAGCGACTCGTGCCGCATGGTAACCTGTTGGCATCACATCAGCTAGGGTTAAGAGGGATTTTAACATGCCTTCTGAATAATCTGATGGCTGACCAGGAACCTTAATCAAGGCCCAGTTTCCATAGTGGAAACGCAAATACTCTGCTTGGAAACCACCGCCCCAGTTCGTTGGTGCTGGGTGGTTGTCACAAGTCCCATCAAAACCTGCACGACAGGCCGCACACTCTCCACAACCATGTGTGAAAGGCGCAATCACAAAATCTCCTGGTACTAAGGTAGTGATGTCTGGACCGACCTCCTCAACAATGGCCAATGCCTCATGCCCTGAGTTATTAGTATGACTTTCCCGTGCATCTCCATGCGAATAGGACCATAAATCTGAGCCACACACACAAGCTCTCACAATGCGTAAAATCACATCATCACTGGCTTGAATCTTTGGCTTGTCAACTTCCTCAATAATCATTGACCCAGCTTTTTCAAAAATAGCAGTTTTCATTAGTTTCTATCCTTTCTATAGTGGCGCATCATTTGACAGCCCCTTTTGGTAAATGGCAATTTTATAATCTAAACGCTTAAGAGCAGCCTCCTGTTCCTTAAGACGTGCTTTCAGCTTGTCACGCTCGGTTTGTAAAATCTCCAAACGCTCAAGGCGTGTGCTATCTCCTTGACCATACAAGGTCATATAGGTTGTCAAAGAGTCAACAGACAAGCCCGCTGAACGAAAACATTTCACAAACTCTAAAGCCTCTAAATCCTTCTGCTGAAAATCACGAATACCTGATTTATTCCGTGTAATCGGTGGAACTAAGCCAATTTTTTCATAATAACGAATGGTGTCGGCAGATAAGCCCACCAGGTCAGCAGCAACTTTTATATTCATTCCCCACCTCCATCCTTGATAGCCCTATTATATACCCTAGAGTTAACTCTAAGTCAAGGAAAAAGATTATTTTAATTTTTTGACGATAAATTCAAAACTAAACAAGATCCCGACAGAAATCAAAATAGGTATCATATAAGATTCTTGAAATCCGATAAATGAGTAAACGATCATCCCAGCTGTAAAAGGAGCTCCCATTGTCACTCCTAAAAAACTACAGGCAGAAATTATTATAAAAATCGGAGAATACTTTACCCAACCCAATACTCCCCCCAACAAAACAATAACCTCCCCAAAGACGGCACCAATTGAAATAGAAGGCGTCATCGTCCCACCATAAGAGCCAAATCGTAAGCAGAGTAAGACAATAATAAATTTTAATACAAATAGCGCCACTGCATCACTGAGTCGCATTCCATCCAAACTTGACTGAATCAAAAGAGAGCCATTTCCAAGTAAACTGGGGAAATAATAACTTAGTAGTGCTAGTAAAACAAAAACTATTGGTAATTGCCATAAAATTCGCCTATCTTTAGTTCGATGTTTACTGGCACTCTTACTGAGGCTAGTAAACACTTTAGCGGTAGGTATCGTTATCAACGTCATAAAACTACTGATAACAAGTATTGACCAATTTACTGGTTGACTGGCAACATGATACATGGGGGCATTACTAATTTCAATATTTGCAATAAATGTAGCACCATATGATGTGATAGCTATTATCAGGAAATTCAAAATCGTTAATGGAATACGGTATATCTCAAAAGCAAATAATATACTTGCGAATGGAATTTGATAAATCGCAGCCAAACCAGCAACCGTAGAAGCTGCTACCAATACTGACCGTTCTTCTGCTGTTATCGATACTTTTTTTGCTAAGTAAGCCGATAACAAACTCCCAAATTCTCTTGGAGCAACCTCTTTTCCTATAGGCGAACCCAAGCCTACTGTCACAATTTGTAAGAGAATATGTCCCATCTGTCTACCAAAATTGGGTAATTGTTCACTAGAGGTTTTAGGAAAAATCTGCTTCTTTAAAGAAATTATTCCATTGCTCTGTCTTTGAAGAAAATACCAGCCTACTGAACTAATAAGACCCGATACAATAACGAGTTGGCTACGCTGACCAGAAGTAGAGGTTTGCAAAATATCTGACCAGAAAAAATCAAAAACACAGTGTAGTATAATGGCACCCACTCCTACCATAATAGCTAGAGTAACAGTTAGTAACAGTAAACTTATATTGTTTTTACTCAAAAATGAGCGCATTGTATTTTACACCTTTCTAGAAAAGTTCCCTAATCCAAGTCAACACCAAATACTTGTAAACTCTCTCGTTCTTGATTGGTTAAGACTCTATATTCTCCCAATGCTAAGTTGGTATCTAAGCTTAGAGGTCCCATTGTTAATCGCTTTAAATCAATAACCTCTTTGCCACAAGCTGCGACCATTCTTTTCACCTGATGGAACTTTCCTTCTTTTAAAGTAATATGCACTAAGCTAGTTTTTTCCTCTTCATTACGTTCTAAAATATCAAGCTGAGCAGGTAGGCAGGTGAAATCTTTTAGGGCAATGCCTCTTTCAAAAGCTGTTATATCTTCACCTGTCATAATACCTGCAACCTTAGCTTCATAACACTTGCTGACATGTTTTTTAGGTGATAACATGGCATGCGCTAGTCCCCCATTATTTGTCAAAAGCAAAAGACCATGAGTATCAATATCAAGTCTCCCAACAGGAAAGACATCTTTATAGTGCGCCCGTTCATCTAAAAGATCTAGCACTGTTTTATGCTTGCTATCTTCGGTTGCAGAAATCACACCTTTGGGTTTGTTTAACATATAATACACAAAACGTTCATGATTCAGCACTTGTCCAGACACACTGATCTGATCCTGTTTAGGGTCAACTTGCCTTTTAGGAGAAGTCTCGACTACTTCATTAACTTTAACAGTTTTATTTTTTAAAATCTTTTTGACCTCAGTTCGTGACCCCACGCCACAATCTACTAAAAATTTATCTAATCTCATATAACCTCTCTATGTTTTTCTAATCGAAATAACCCTTCCTTATCAGGATACTGCTCTCCTTTTTTGATGCTATAACCAAATTTTTGATAAAAGGCGACAGCCGTTATAGAAGATGGAATTTCAATTCGCTTACTTTTTATAAAATAGCTATCTTGTTCCAGCGTTTTCATTATCAAAGAGCCCAATCCTTGTTTTTGATGATCTGCCGCAACAAAAATCGTAAACAAACTCGCCTCATCTTCTTTATCCCAATAGGGCCCAATTGCGCCACAAGCTACCAGAGTAGCCTCTTTTTCAACCACATAAAAATGTGTCCATGAGGCACGTTTGATCAAAGCATCTGCAGATAAACTTTCAACAACCCGCTCAATATAAGCTGTCTCATAATCTTTTTGATTGATTTGGCGTAAGCTTTTAGCAATCATTTGGGCTAATGGTTCTGCATCCTTTTCTTGAAATAATCGAATCATACTTACCCTCTCTTTTAAACATTATAGCACAAGCTTTTACAAAAGAAAAAACGCTCAAAGAGCGTCAATTGTTAGCTATTAGAGAGCTGAGATTGCTTTTTGTAAGTGTAATCTTTTAGGATTTGATAGGCACTCGCTGAGACTGGAACTGCCACCAGCATTCCAAATACACCGCCTAATGCGCCACCAAGAGTAATGGCAAGTAGGACCCACATCCCAGGTAGTCCGATTGAGCCTCCGACAACACGTGGATAAATCAAGTTTCCTTCAAATTGTTGTAGTAACACGATAAAAATCAAAAAGATAAGGGCTTGTTTAAAATCTTGAGTTAAAATTAAGATCACTCCCACACTCGTTCCAATATAGGCACCGATCACAGGAATTAAGGCTGTAAAAGAAATCAAGACACCAATCGTTGCAGCATAGGGTAAACCAAGTAAGCTCATCCCAATAGCTGTCAAAGAGCCTAAAATCATAGCTTCTAAAGTCTGACTAACAAAAAAACCGTGGAAACGTTGATTTAAAACGTCTAGGACATAATAAATCCCTTTGGCGTATGATTTGAAAAAGGTATCGATTAAAAGTCCAAACTGACGCCCTAGAGTTTCCTTATTGACCAAAACATAAGCCGAGAAAATCAAGCTCACGACCAAATTTAGTAAGGTTGAAGCTATGGAGGTAACCGAGATTAAGATACTGGTCAGACTACTTAACAGCTGGCTAAGAATCTGTTTGCTAAAATTGATCAAGGTATTCGTTACTTCTGCTTCTCCGCCAAGTGCATTGATAAGGTTTGAGACGATCTCGCTTTTTTGGATATGATTTAATAACTTCGCAATATCTTGAGGATTAATCGATAAAAGAGACTGTAAGCTGGTAATCAAATCTGGTAATACAATAGTGAAAATCATATAAACGACAGCTGTAAAAGTCGCATACGCTAATAATAAAGAAAAGCTTCTTTTAAATTTTAAAATTTGATCAACCTTGATGAGTTTAACAAAAAGTTTTTCATAGGCACTCATCACAATATTGACAACAAAAGCCACCCCTGCGCCTACAATAAAGGGATGAGCTGCTTTGTAAATCGTTTGAAGTAAAGTAGCACCGCTTGACCAATTACTTTGAATAAATAAACATATCACAAAAATAAGAACTACTGAGCTAATCAGTCGTTTATCAAATTGCATGGTTGTCCTCGTTTCCAATCAACATTATCTACTTATTATACAGATAAAAATACTTTTTGTCACCTTTTCCAGCTACTGATCTCTTAAGTAGTTAATTCCTTGACATTATTTTATAAAAAACATATAATCTAGTTATTGATACTAGATAAAAGAGAGGTTTTGACGTGATGAATACTATTCCCTACTGGGATGAGCTGCCAGATTTGGATTTATACCTTGATCAGATCTTACTATATGTCAATCAATATACACAATATAGCCTAGATCCCAAGGATAAAGGTCTGACAGCCTCAATGATTAACAATTACGTTAAACACAAACACATTGATAAGCCAATCAAAAAAAAATATCAAAAACATCAGCTTGCTCGTCTGATTGCCCTAAATAGCTTAAAGCATGTTTTTTCTATCCAAGAGATTAGCCATACTTTGAATCTATTATCTGAAAAACAAGATTCAAAAACACTTTATAACCACTTTGTTGATTGTATGAGGAATCAAGAAAATAATGAGACACCAGAAATTATTAGATGCGCCTGCCGAGCCCTCAAACTTTATTATAAAACTCGTCAATTAACCTTAGATTTAGAAGGAGAACGCTCATGAATCACAGTCTAAAACTCAGTGCCCCACTCTCTTTTGGAGAAGAAGTCGCCAATAGTGTGACACACGCTATTGGGTCAGCTATCATGTTAAGCTTATTACCTATTACTGCTATCCATGCTTATCATGATTATAATAAGACTGCAGTTGTAGGGATGTCTATTTTTGTCATCAGCCTATTTCTGATGTTTCTATCTTCAACCATCTACCACTCCATGCCTTATGATTCAACTCATAAATATGTCTTACGTATTATCGATCATAGTATGATTTATATTGCAATTGCAGGGAGTTATACACCTGTTGCTCTTTCTTTAGTTGGAGGATGGTTAGGTTATGTGATTATCACGCTACAATGGGGAATCACAATTTTTGGTATTCTTTATAAGATTTTTGCCAAACATATCAATGAAAAATTCAGCCTATTTCTTTATCTTTTTATGGGGTGGTTAGTCATTTTTATCATTCCAGCCATTTTGCAAAAGACTAGCATGACATTTGGACTTCTCATGCTAGCTGGTGGTTTATCTTACACAATAGGTGCTGTTTTCTATGCTAAAAAGAAACCCTATTTTCATATGATTTGGCATCTCTTCATTCTCTTAGCATCGACTTTGCAATATATAGCCATTGTCTATTTTATGTTATAAAACAACAACCGCAAGATAAATTCTTGCGGTTGTTGTTTTAGGTTAATTCATTAAAATCCCAAACATCATCTACCCAGCCTTGATAAAAATCTGGCTCATGGCAGACCATAAGGATAGAGCCTTTATAGGCTTTTAAAGCACGCTTTAATTCATCTTTTGCATCAACATCCAAATGATTGGTCGGCTCGTCTAATACCAAAACATTATTTTCGCGATTCATTAGTAAACAAAAACGAACTTTTGCCTGTTCTCCACCTGATAAAACCTGAATCTGACTTTCAATGTGTTTTGATGTTAAACCACATCTTGCTAGGGCTGCACGAACTTCAGCTTGATTTAAAGCAGGGAAAGCATCCCAAACTGCTTCAAGTGGCGTTTGGCGGTTACCCCCAGCTACTTCTTGCTCAAAATATCCCAACTCTAAATACTCACCTCGCTCAACTGAACCAGATAAGGGTGGGATGATGCCTAATAAACTCTTTAGAAGTGTTGATTTTCCGATACCATTGGCACCAACAATCGCAATCTTTTGGTTACGCTCAAATGTGAGATTGAGAGGTTTTCTGGTCAACACACGGTCATAGCCAATTTCTAAATCAGTTGTTTGGAAAATAAAACGGCTTGGTGTGCGTGCCATCTTAAAATCAAAAGATGGCTTAGGCTTTTCAGCTTGTAGCTCAATAATTTCCATTTTGTCCAACTTCTTTTGACGTGATATCGCCATATTACGCGTTGCCACACGTGCCTTGTTACGATTCACAAAATCTTGAAGGTCTGCAATTTCTTTTTGTTGGCGCTCATAAGCTGCTTCAAGTTGTGCTTTTTTCATAGCATGCACTTCTTGAAATTGATAATAATCTCCAGTATAACGCGTCAATAATTGATTTTCAACATGATATACAATATTAATCACATCGTTTAAAAATGGAATATCATGAGAGATTAGGACAAAGGCATTTTCATAATTTTGAAGGTAGCGTTTTAACCAGTCAATATGTTCGGCATCTAGATAGTTGGTTGGCTCATCCAATAATAAAATATCTGGCTTTTCTAAGAGAAGTTTAGCCAGTAGAACTTTAGTCCGCTGTCCTCCACTTAAAGCTGTGACGTCCTTATCCATCCCATAATCCATAACACCTAAAGCGCGTGCGACCTCATCGATCTTGGCATCTAGGGTATAAAAATCACGGCTTTCTAAGCGGTCTTGTAACTCACCTACCTCTTCCATAAGAGCATCCACATCAGCTTCCTCTTCTGCCATTGACATATAGATGTCATTGATGCGAGCTTCTGTTTTAAACAATTCATCAAAGGCTGTACGAAGAACATCTCTAACCGTTTGTCCCTCATTTAATACAGCATGTTGGTCCAAATAACCTGCTGTGACATACTTAGACCACTCCACCTTTCCTTCGTCTGGTTGCAATTGCCCTGTCACAATGCTCATAAAGGTAGATTTCCCTTCTCCATTTGCACCGACTAAGCCAATATGCTCTCCTTTCAACAAACGAAAAGAGACATCCTCAAAAATAGCACGGTCCCCAAAACCATGACTAAGATTTTTTACTTCTAAAATACTCATACGCACTCCATCATATCAATTTTACTAAAAGTCAATAACTTCACTATTATAGCATAAAAAAGAGAGATAGTAGATTAAAAATAGACTTATCATCAAATGACTTAGTATTTCTTCCGCATTCGTTTATTCATCATTATTTTCCTTTCCATGTTTTCGACACTGCCTTTATCAATCCTACAATAAAGACTGGCCAAATCATCAAGATAAATGCAGCCGTTGCTGACAAAAAAAGCAGATAAACTGCCATAACATCTCTAACATCTATTCCTCCTGTTTTTGGATAACAAAAAAAGCACTTAGATTTCTCTAGGTGCTAAACTATTTTTAAAACTTGAACTTCTTGTCCGACAAATACATCAGTTGTTTTATCTATAAGCACATCTGACCATAAATCGCTTGGAGTCCCTTTTATTTTATGCAACACTTCCCCGTCAGTTGACAGATAGTTTCCTACAGAGTTGCTTGGGAGAGTGTCAGATAATGAAAGAATTGTCCCAAATGGTGCTTGGGTAATACTATTTATTTTCATATTTTTTTAACTCTCCTTTCCAGTATTCCAAGTTTTTCTTGGTTTGCTCGATTTCTATCTTAGGTATATTATACTTCTTTTCGACAGAAAGTAAATAATTTTGCGCTTCAATCTCAGCATTTATTTTCGATATGGAGGTATCAACTTAAATGCACCCATCAATTTTTAAAATTTATACTAATAAAAATTGGTAAAAATAAACCCCACTAAGATTTATTCTAGTGGGGTTTTGGTGGGGAATGAAATTATTCCCCCTCTATTAAATCGCCCTAAGCGACTTGAAAACCTTGATTTACTAGGCTTCTGCAATCAAATTGCGGTACTCTATTATTTAAGAGTAACTGAAGCGCCTGCTTCTTCAAGTTTAGCTTTGATGTCTTCAGCTTCAGCTGCAGCAACACCTTCTTTGATAACTTCTGGTGCACCATCAACAAGAGCTTTAGCTTCTTTAAGACCAAGACCTGTGATTTCACGAACAACTTTGATAACGCCAACTTTTTTGTCGCCTGCAGATGTCAATTCAACGTCGAATGAATCTTTAGCAGCACCAGCGTCAGCAGCACCAGCTGCAGCAACCGCTACAGGAGCAGCCGCAGTTACACCAAATTCTTCTTCGATAGCTTTTACAAGATCGTTAAGCTCAAGGATTGAAGCTTCTTTAATTTCAGCAATAATGTTTTCAATGTTCAATGCCATTGTAATTTCCTCCAAATTTTGTTTTTAATATTAAATAGGTTGTAGCATTAAGCTACTAAAGGCGCTATTAAGCAGCGTCTTCTTCTTTGTTGTCTGCAACCGCTTTGACTGCAAGAGCAACATTGCGAACTGGCGCTTGAAGTACAGATAGGAGCATTGAAAGAAGTCCTTCTCTGTTTGGTAATGTCGCAAGAGCAACGATTTCTTCTTTTGAAGAAACAGCGCCTTCGATAGCACCACCTTTGATTTCAAGTGCTTCAGCTTCTTTTGTAAAGTCGTTGATAACTTTAGCTGGTGCAATAACATCTTCATTTGAAAATGCGATAGCAGTTGGTCCAACGAAAATCTCAGAAAGGCTTTCAAGACCAGCTTTTTCAGCAGCACGACGTAAAATTGAGTTTTTAACAACTTTAAACTCAACATCGTTTTCACGAAGATTACGACGAAGAACAGTATCTTGTTCTACTGTCAAACCACGTGAATCTACAACAACGATAGATGCAGCTGCTTTCATTTTTTCAGCATAAATTTCAACCAATTCAGCTTTTTTAGCAATACTTGCTTGACTCATTAGTGTTTTACCTCCGTAATTATTTTGGGCTGGATTGTTTCAATAAAAAAACGCATCCAAACCTAGACACGAAAGTACAATACGTTCTTTTTAATGACGTTTTGTGCCTCGGCAGGATTATTATGAGCACGCTCCCCTGCTGTCTTAGGTCAGTTTTATTTCAAAACCTTTTATATAATATCATGTCTAGATACTCTTGTCAACACTTTTTATTAATTTTACAAAAAAATAAAGGCTAT
>NZ_JBNPOS010000018.1:0-33623 GCF_050315295.1 Streptococcus sp. SGI.013 | reverse complement strand
TTTTGCCTTGGTAACTAGTCGAAGTCATATGCAGGTAAAGGCAGGAAAAGCACCGAGACCAAAATATCATATCTACTTCCAAATCAATGAGGTAACTGATAAGGATGTCTACGTAGCTATGAAGGAAGAACTCTGTAATCAATACAAGTTTTTTGATGATAATGCCAAGGATGCGGCAAGGTTCTTCTTTGGAAATCTCAATGCACAGGTTATATGGCATGATTCATGGCTAACTATTGATGAAGATTTGTTTCAAGCTGTGTCTATTGATGACGAGGAAGATTTCGATGCAGACTTCCATACTCCTTCCAGTGGACCAATCCAGCAAGGGAGTCGTAATTCAACGATGTCTGTATTTGCAGCTAAGATTGTCAAACGTTTAGGTGTAACGCAAGAAGCAAGGGATGGCTTTGATGAGCAGGCACAGAAATGTGTACCTCCACTTGATAAAACAGAGTTAGATACCATCTGGGGAAGTGCTGTGCGATTCTACAACAGAACTATAAAAACATCTAAAGGCTACGTGGCTCCCGATGCTTTTAATAGAGAAACATTAAAACCAGATGATTACTCAGATGTAGGCGAGGCTGGTGTGCTTGCTAGAGAATATGCTAATAAGCTGGCCTACACCAACGCAACTGACTATCTTTACTATGACGGAACTCACTGGCGTGAAAATAAGCAGTTGGCATTAGGTGCTGTTGTACACTTTACCGATGAACAACTTGCTGAAGCGAATGCACTCTTGGAATCTGCAGATAAGCAACTTCAGTTTTCAGGTATTGATGAATTGACCATTAAGGCTGGAGGAAAGCGTCTAGAAAATGCAGTCGAAACCCCACTTCAATTGAATTATTTAAAAGCTTATCTTGCAGCTAAAGAGTTCCATAAATTTGTTATGAAACATCGTGACTATAAGAATTTGATGGCTGTCTATAATACAGCTAAACCAATGCTTTCAGTAGAATTGTCAGAATTAGATAGTGATGACTTATTACTCAATACCCCAGAGGCAACCTATGATTTACGAAAGGGAATAAATGGTCAACAGGAACACAATCCTGAAAATTACATAACAAAAATAACCGCAGTCTCCCCTAGTGACCAGGGAATGGGATTATGGCAGGAAACTTTAGCTACCTTTTTCTGTAATGACCAAGAATTGATTGATTATGTTCAAGAAATTATTGGTATGGCTGCTATCGGTAAGGTCTATCAGGAACACATGATTATTGCCTATGGAGGCGGAGCGAACGGCAAGTCTACTTTTTGGAATACCATCGCTCGTGTGCTAGGGAGCTATTCAGGTAAATTATCTGCGGATGCCTTAACTATGTCTAACAAGCGTAATGTCAGTCCTGAGCTTGCTGAGATTAAAGGGAAACGTCTGGTAATTGCTTCTGAAATGGCAGAAGGGATGCGACTCAATACTGCGGTTGTGAAGCAGATTACCTCAACAGATGAAATCCAAGCAGAGAAGAAGTACAAGGATCCATTCCACTTCGTGCCCTCACACACGCTGGTTCTTTACACTAACCATCTGCCTAAAGTAGGAGCGAACGATGATGGAACTTGGCGACGTTTGGTTGTCATTCCTTTTAACGCTAAAATCATAGGTCGCTCTGACATCAAAAACTTTGCGGACCATTTGTATGACAATGCAGCACCAGCCATTATGTCTTGGATTATCGAAGGTGCAGAAAAAGCCATCAAAGCGAACTTCAAAACAAAGGTACCAGCTGCCGTATTAACTTCCGTCAAAGCTTACCGAGAAGCCAATGATTGGTTAGGACATTTTCTTAGCGATTGTTGTGAGGTTGGTGATCAGTTGACAGAAAAATCAGGAGAACTATACAGTCAGTACCGTGCCTACTGCGCCAAAAACATGGAGTATACACGCAGTACGACCGATTTCTATTCTGCTCTTGATCAGGCAGGTTTTAAACGAAAACGGACTAGTAAAGGTAATCTCATTCTTGGTTTGAAATTGGTAGAGGATGGTTATGATTTCTTAGATTAATGACCAGCATTTTTAGTCAACAGATCTCCACAATAGAGGTATTTGATTATTTTAGGTGTGTAAGTCGTTGACTGAAAGGTTGGAACTTATTTTGAATGAGGTTTCAGATAGATGATTAAAACGACCAGCATGAGTGACATTTTTTGATTTTGTGTAGGTCTATTATGGTCTTTTCTAAAACTATCCTATAAGCAAAAATTACTATAAAAAAAGCCTATAAGAGGAGTTTTGGAAATGACTGCACTAGACCTACACACTTCAATTTGACGAAAGGATTTAGAACGATGAGAGAAAAGTACGTTGAGCAAGCTTTGGTGAAGTCTGTGAAAGCTCGAGGAGGTATTTGTCCTAAATGGGTATCGCCCTCTTTTTCTGGTGTTCCAGATCGTTTGGTGTTTTTACCCAAGGGCAAGTTTGGCTTGGTGGAAGTAAAGGCTCCCGACCAGAAGCCAAGGAAGTTACAAGTGTCAAGACATAAACTGTTCGAGCGGTTAGGCTTTAAGGTTTATGTCATTGACCGCATTGAGATGATTGGAGAAGTGTTAGATGAAATTGACATTACATAACTATCAGGTAGTCGCTAAGGACTTCATCATAGGTCACCCTTATGCAGCAGTCATCCTAGACATGGGGATGGGGAAGACGGCTACAACCTTGTCTGCAGTAAATGAGCTGATGTTTGACCGATTTGAGGTTACTAAGGTTTTGGTTATTGCCCCACTGCGAGTCGCAAATACTGTCTGGAGTGACGAGATTGAGCAATGGTCTGAGTTGCGTAACTTACGGTATTCGAAAATAGTTGGTACTCCCAAGCAACGAAAGGTAGCTCTTCAGAAAGATGCGGATATCTATATCGTCAATCGTGAAAACCTCCCTTGGCTGGTGGAACAATGTAGTCCCTATTTCAAGTGGAATATGGTAGTGATTGATGAATTGAGTTCTTTCAAGTCTTGGCAGTCCAAGCGTTTCAAAGCCTTCATGGCTATGCGACCTTACATGAAACGTATCGTTGGTTTGACAGGAACTCCAAGCTCAAATGGGTTAATGGACTTGTTCGCAGAGTTTAAAGTCATTGACGGAGGAGAACGTCTTGGTCGCTTCATCGGTGAGTTTCGTAGTCGCTACTTTGAAGAAGGTCGTCGCAATGGAAACATTGTCTATGAATACATCCCCATGGATTATGCGGAGTATCAAATTCAAGACAAGATTAGTGATATTACCATTTCCATGAAAGCCCTAGACTATCTGGATATGCCTGATTTGATTTCAACCAAGAAGCTGGTGCGTATGTCAGAAAAGGAAAAAGAAAAATACATTCAGTTTAAGAAAGAGTATGTATTGTCAGAGTTAGATGGACTAGAAGTAACTGCTGCCAATGCTGCAAGCCTAACGAACAAGTTAGTTCAGTTATCCAATGGAGCCGTATATTCTGATGATCATACAGTCGTGTCACTTCATGAACAGAAACTAGATGCCCTTGAAGATATCCTTGAATCCGCAAATGGAGAACCTATCTTAGTTGCCTATTGGTTCAAACATGACTTGGCTCGGATTATGAGTCGTTTAGAAAAACTCAAGGTAAAGAGTCGGGTGTTGAAAACAGAAGAAGATATTCGTGAATGGAATAAGGGTAATGTTCCAGTTGGCTTACTTCATCCAGCTGGAGCAGGTCATGGGTTGAATCTTCAAAAAGGCGGTCACCACTTGGTCTGGTTTGGTTTAACGTGGTCATTGGAACTATACCAACAAACCAATGCACGGCTTTGGCGACAGGGGCAAGAGTCTGAGACTGTTGTTATCCAACACATTGTGACTGAAGGAACGATTGATGAAGAAATCCTAAAGGCACTAGAAAACAAAGATGCACAACAAGAACGGCTGATTGAAGCAGTTAAAGCACAAGTAGGAGGGGCAGATGGATAAGGCAGAGCACATACTGACGAATTACAATGAACTCAAAAGTGACTTGGAGATGTTAAAGTATCGTTTGGAACATTTCAAACCAGTGACAGAAAATGAGGTTATTGGATCACTAGTTTTTGAAAAATCTGATGAACCTAGAGTTAAAAGTACACCTACCAATCAACGGTCAGAGATGATTGCGCTGAATTTTCGTGAGAAGATGATTCAGGAAAATGAGGAACAATTGGCGGATTTATCGCAACGGTATATCCGATTGGCTAATGACCTTGATAATTTTGAGATGGCTTTAAAATTTCTAAAGGGAGATTTGTATGATTTTGCGCAATCCATGCTTAAGTCAGATAGTAATTGGGATAGCTTGATGAGAGAGTTTCATATTAGTCGAAGTACTGTTAGAAATTGGCGACGTAAGGTCTTAGACCATGTTAGGGAAGTGTATATGAAAATGGGATTTTCTTTGGAAAAGTAACCTCTCCCTGACCTACCCTTGACCTACCAGTAACCTCCCCCTGACCTCCCCCTGACCTACCAGTAACCTCCCCCTGACCTACCAGTAACCTCCCCCTGCACTAAGTGTGACCTAACATTGACCTCACTTTGTCAAAATTTGTGGTAGAATTGTAAGTGTCAAAAAAGACAAAAAATACCCAGTAATGACTGGATATATCTCCACTTTAGAGTTAATATGTACACAACAAAAGAAGAGGAGAACCATACAATGACAAAGCGTCAACAAGAAAAACTCAATGCCCTTTTAACAGAAATTGCAAAAGAAGAACTTTTTGTAGAAACCTTGGAAAAACGTTGGAGCGACAATCTAGACTTCTACGATGTTTCGGTATGGGGTATCAAAAGAGCATTGGAGAGAGCCTACGAAGCAGGCCAAAAATCAGTAAAATAAAGTAAAGCCTAGCCTCATAAAGGTTGGGCTTTTTGCGTGGAGGAATTATGATTATTTCTAGTGAACAAGTTTCAGTTGGACACCCAGATAAAATCTGTGATCAGATTTCAGATGCTATTGTGACGGAGTGTCTAAAGTATGACAAATCAAGTCGTGTGGCAGTTGAGACTTTAATCAAGGATAACCAAGTTGTGGTAGCTGGTGAAATTTCAACTAGACATTACTTTAATCTCGAGAACATTGTTCGTCAGGTTGTCGAGCCACTTGGTATGAAGAATGTTCGGGTAACTAACCTACTTGGACTCCAAAGCGCAGATATTGCACAAGGAGTAGATAATGGTGGTGCTGGTGACCAAGGAATGATGTTTGGTTATGCGACAGACGAAACTCCTGAGTATCTGCCACTTCCTTATGTTCTAGCAACTCGAGTCCTTGAGAAACTGATGTCAATTGGTCACCACTTACTTGGAAAGGATGCTAAGGCACAGGTATCCTACGACTATGAGAAGAAACGGATTGATACCTTTTTAGTTTCCATCCAACATACCGAAACGGCTGACCTTGCCACAGTGAAACGAATTGTGACTGAAGCTATGATGTCAGTAGCACTTCGTTACCGTCAGAATCTAGATTTCAAAGTTCTAGTCAATCCAACTGGACGTTTTGTTTTTGGTGGCTCATTTGCAGATGCAGGAGTGACTGGACGTAAGATTGTGGCTGATACCTACGGTGGTTTCGCACATCATGGTGGAGGTGCCTTCTCTGGAAAAGACCCAAGCAAGGTTGACCGCTCAGCCGCATACATGGCACGAAAGATTGCTAAGGACATTGTTCGAGAAGGGTATGCGAAACGATGTGAAGTACAATTAGCCTATGCCATTGGAGTTGCAGAACCTGTGTCGGTGCATGTAGAAACCTTTGGAACCAGTCGCTACACTACACAACAACTGGAAGGAATGATTCGAGAGCGTTATGATTTAACACCACGAGGTATCATTAAGGAACTTCATCTCTTGGATGTAGACTACACCAAAACATCTTGCTTCGGACATTTCACAAAAGCCTACTTTCCTTGGGAGAAATAGTGATATAATTGAGAGAGAAAAGGAGTATTCATATGCCCAATCCTCAAGTATCCTCAATAACCGTATCACTTTTTAGTTTCATGTTGCCGATGATTTCAATTGATATTAACGTAGAAGAAAAATTGGTAAGTATCCAAAAATTTCCTGAGACAGAAGCAGAGATAAAAACAATCTCCAATCTCCGATTATTTTTCTTCTTAAATCAATTAAAACGTGTGAAACTGTCTGAATGGAAGCAATATTATTCAAATGAGATGGAGATTTTAGATGGTACTCAGTGGAATGTATCATTTGTCATGAATGGAAGAACTTACAATTGCTCGGGTGATAATAATTTTCCAAGAGAATGGACGTTGTTTTGTAGGGCAATAAATAGATTAGTAAAGTACAATTACCTAGAATAATTGTACTTTTTCTTTGGAGGGAAAATGCCAAGAAGACCAAGTACACCTTGTAAACAAAATGGTTGTCCTAACCTAGTACCTTATGGACACAAGTATTGTGAGAACCATAAAGCAAACTACCAACTGGATACCAAGTCAACCAAAGCCAAAGGATACAATGCCCAGTGGAACAAAGCACGACTTCGTTACTTAAAAGTTCATCCACTCTGTGTTCAATGCAAAGTCAAAGGTCGATTGACCAAGGCAACAGTGGTTGACCATATCAAACCCCACCGAGGTGACCAAGAACTCTTTTGGAATCAATCTAACTGGCAAGCACTTTGTAAGTCTTGTCATGACAGGAAGACCAAAACGGACGATAGGTATGTCGAGTACACCTATCATTTCTAACAAAAAAGCCACCGCAAGGTGACTTAGAATAAATCTGAATGAGAACCTGTTCGAGAGGCCGTTAGAATTAACTGTCCTTTGTCAATGGCGTATACTAGTAACCAGTCAGGTTCAATGTGACACTCACGAAAGCCAATATAGTTACCGACCAGAGCATGGTCACGGTAACGTTGGTCAAGCGTTTTTTCTTTTAACAGTGTTTCGAGAACAGCTTCAAGTTTACTTAATGATAGACCACGTTTCTTAATTCGCTTGAGGTCTTTCCTAAATTGGTTTGTGGTGACTAAGGTTAACATGTTTAATCCTCATCCAGCGAAGCAAAGAGTTCCGAAACGTTGTTAAATGACTGTGCCTCGAGTTTTCCAGCCATGATTTGACGTGCTTCTTCAATAGCTAATTCAGTGTCTCTGTTGTAGCGAGGTTGCTTTATCTGGAAAGGAAAACCTCCTTCCATGATGGAAGTGTTCAGAAAAATATTAATAGCATCAGTGACTGAGATACCAAAGCTATTAAAGAGAGCTTCAGCTTGTGCCTTTGTCGATGGTTCAATCCGTAGATTGATGTTTGCAGTTTTAGCCATATTGTGTTCCTCCGTTTTTATTTAAATGTACCACAAAAGTTAAACAAATGCAACCTAAACTTAAAATTATTTCGTTCATTCGTACCTCTTTTTTCGTACCTTTTGGGGGAGGGGGGATCAAATCTCTAAAACCTTGTCTCGCAAAGACCGACGCCCCCTCAAACGTGCAATTTCGCAAAATTCGCAAGCGGGTACATTAAAATCGCTCAATTATTACGTTCGTTCCCACCGTTATCACGTTTCTAATGTGGGGATGTAGCGTTCCCTAGTATGTCATTTTTGGTAATAAAATAGTGAAAAAGGCTAGAAACAATGTAGAAAATAGTTGTTTTTAGTCCTTTTTTGCTGGAAAGGAAAACAAATGGACGAAAGTCAACGCAAACAAATCTGGAAAATGCGAGCAGAAGGTCTTGGCTATGGATTAATCGGTAGGGCTACAGGTCTATCTAGAGATTCAGTTAAGAAATACTGTAAACGAAATCCAGCATTGCTTGGTCATGGAGCGGCGACAAAGCAGATGGCAAAAGCCGACCAGAATGACGGACTCCGTTGCCCCCAGTGTTATCAAGCACTGAAAATTCATAAAATAGGAAGACCAAAGAAGTTCTGTTCGGATAAGTGTCGTAAGGTTTGGTGGACAACACATTCTAACGAACACGATAAATCAAAAACCGCATATGAAGATTTGACTTGCCAGCAATGTGGCAGGTCATTTTTATCTTATGCCAATCCAAATAGAAAATTTTGTAGCCATTCGTGTTACATCCAATCACGCTTTTATAAAGGAGAAACCAATGACAAGTCAACCAACAATGGAAATTAGAGAAATTCGATTGTCTGAATTACACCCAGCCTCCTACAATCCTCGAAAAAAACTCAAAAAGGGTGACAAGGAGTATGAAAAGATTAAGCAAAGCCTACTCAAGTTTGGTTACGTTGACCCCATCATCGTCAATAAAGACTTGACGGTAATTGGCGGTCATCAACGATTAACTGTATTGAAAGACTTAGACTATGAAACCGCCAAATGTGTCATTGTCGATGTATCAAAGGAAGATGAAAAGGCATTAAACATTGCCCTTAACAAAATCACCGGTCAATGGGATGACCAGCTTTTGGCAGATTTGCTTTTGGATTTACAGGAGTCGGATTTCAATCTCGACCTGACTGGTTTTGAACCACCAGAAATTGACGATATCCTGTCGAATGTTCATGATAAAGACCTATCAGATGATGACTTTGATGTAGAAGAGGAATTAAAGAAACCAACCTTTTCAAAACGAGGGGACATTTGGCAACTTGGTAAGCATCGAGTGATTTGTGGAGACTCTACGAAAGCTGAAACATATGACCAACTGTTAGGTGATAAAAAGGCAAATTTGGTTGTGACAGACCCTCCTTATAATGTTGATGTAGAAGAAACAGCTGGAAAGATTCTCAATGACAATATGCCTGATAGTGACTTTTACCAATTTCTCTTTTCCATGTTCACTCAAGTAGAAAAGCATATGGAAGCTGATGCCTCCATCTATGTATTTCATGCGGATACGGAAGGATTGAACTTCCGTAAGGCATTTAAGGATGCTGGTTTTTATCTCAGTGGATGTTGCATTTGGAAAAAGAACTCATTAGTGCTTGGACGTAGTCCCTACCAGTGGCAACATGAACCATGTCTCTTTGGCTGGAAACAAAAGGGAAAACATCAATGGTTCAGTGACCGTAAACAGACAACCATTTGGGAATATGACCGTCCAAAATCCAGTAAAGACCACCCAACGATGAAACCAATTCCGCTCATGGCTTATCCTATTCAAAATTCATCGATGCGTGGGACGATTGTTCTTGATCCATTCCTTGGTTCTGGTTCAACCCTAATGGCCGCAGACCAAACTGGAAGGGTTTGTTACGGCATTGAGTTGGATGAGAAGTTTGTGGATGCCATTGTCAAACGTTATATAGAGTCAACAGGAAATGACAACGTGACGGTATTGCGTGATGGCCAGACTTTGACCTTTTATGAAGCCTATTCAATGATGGAGGAGACGGTATGACCTTAACTTTTCTTGATTTCTTTGCAGGAGTGGGTGGTTTTCGTCGTGGTTTGGAATTAGCTGGTTTCAAATGTATCGGTTACTGTGAAAAGGATAAATTTGCAAGAAAATCTTATGAAGCAATGTACGACACGAAAGGAGAATGGTTTCATGACGACATCACAAGCATTGACCCAACACAACTTCCAAAAGCAGATCTCTGGTGTGCGGGAAGCCCTTGTCAAAATGTGTCTATCGCAGGAAAGCGAGCAGGCCTATACGGTGAGCGAAGTCGACTCTTTTTTACATTTGTTGACCTCCTCCAAAGCCAAGAGGAAGAAGATAAACCCGAGTGGATACTCCTTGAAAATGTTAAGGGACTTTTATCAAGTGGCGGGGGACGAGATTATCTCGACTATCTCTCTATCTTGGATGAAGCAGGGTACGACCTCGAGTGGCAAGTGTTCAATTCAAAAGACTACGGAGTTCCCCAAAATCGAGAACGCATCTACACTCTCGGACATCTTAGAAGCAGAGGTCAACGAAAAGTACTACCTATCAGCGGAGAAAGCGGTAGCCATCTTAAGCAACTTGTAGGTGGCATGCAAAGCTATCGCGTCTACGACCCGAGTGGAATTGCCACAACCCTTGTTGGTGAGGGTGGAGGACTGGGTGCTAAGACAGGTCTTTATCTTATTGACCAATCTTTGACAGAACCAAAGTTGACAGATGAGGCACGATGTATCACCGCACGATATACTGCTGGAGCTACAAAGCGGACTGCGATGAATTCTGGAGTACTCGAAATTCAACCTATTCTGACACCCAATCGTATCAATAAGCGTCAAAATGGACGTAGGCTCAAGAAACAGGATGAGCCAATGTTCACATTGACCTCTCAAGACCGCCATGGTGTTCTTGAAGGAATCAAGGTCAGAAATGGTACGAAGCAAGGTTATCAAGTTGCTGAGGTAGGTGATTCAGTGGATTTATCTTATCCCAACTCTCCCACGAGACGAGCAAGAGTTGGGAAAGGAATCGCCCATAACCTATCATGCGGTGGTCAAATGGGTGCTGTGGTTTGGAATGATCGAGTGGTGAAAATTAGACGTTTAACCCCTAGAGAATGTTTTCGACTACAAGGTTTTTCGGATGATTTGTTCGAGAAAGCCCAAGCAGTAAACTCCGATGCCCAACTGTATAAACAAGCTGGGAATGGTGTGACGGTAACAGTTGTCTATACCATTGGTTGTGCCATTCTAGCGAGCAAAGGATTATCGAAAATATCTTCAAAATAATCGAGAAATGACTGGATATATGTCTCCTTTAGAGTTAATATGTACACAACAAAGGAAGAGGAGAACAAATCCATGACAACAACACTTGAAAAACTTTACGACATCTACCCAGCAACCGCAAGCATCATTCCTTACAAAGATTGGGTCATCATTGCATCGATTGGATATAAAGGAACAGAAGTTGAGATTTACGAAACGGCTGATAGTTTTGAAGAGTTTGAAAACTTCGAACGCAGATTTGACCGCATTTACCAAGAAGCAGGAACATTCGAAGACTTTGGACATGCAGTTAAGTGGGCATTTGAAAAGATTGGAGAATAACATGGACGCAAAAATGTTCAATAACTTAAAGACAACCTATCCGGTTGGGACTAAGGTTAGATTAGTTAGAATGGATGACCCACATCCAGTTCCTAAAGGCACACTTGGAACTGTGATTGGAGTGGATGACATTGGTTCACTCTTAGTCAAGTGGGAAAACGGCAGTTGCCTAAATGTTTTGTATGGAATTGATATCGTAGAAAAGGTAATGTGAGATGTGGGAAATTATGACTCGAACGGTTGGAGACAGACATTACGTTTGTGAGTTTCTCCGTGAAGACACAACAGACCCAAGGAATATATACGGTGCTTGGATTAGAATACTGACGATCAAGCGAGATGGAAAATATATCTACCAATATAGATATGGTAATGAAATAGATAACATGGACGATATTGACAGAATTGTCTATCAGGCCGTACTTGATAACTTTAATGAACTTTAAGAAAGAACTCGAATTGAGTTCTTTTTTCTTACTCTAAAGGAGGTGAGATTGTGGCAATCAGGGGGCGAAAACCAAAGCCTACGAATATGAAAATACTTGAGGGAAATCCTGGTAAGCGACCACTCCCTACGAATGAAGTCAAACCCAAACAAAAAGCCCCACGTTGCCCACAGTGGCTTGAAGATGATGCAAAAAAGGAGTGGAAACGGATGGGAAAAATTCTCGAACAGATGGGAATTTTAACCGAAATGGACATGACTGCTTTTGCAGGTTACTGTCAAGCATACGCTCGCTGGAAAGAGGCAGAAGAGTTCCTTTCCAAGCATGGCTCCATTATCAAAACTCCGAATGGCTATCTCCAACAAGTCCCTCAAGTTTCTATCAGCCAGACTAACCTCAAAATCATGCTTAAATTCTGTGAACAATTTGGTTTGACACCTTCGGCACGAAACCGATTAGCAACGATGGATGCGGAAGTTGGTACAGGTGATGAAATGGAAGATTTGTTAGGAGGAATTTTATGAGCTATCATTATGAACCAAGTCCATTCATGCTCCCAACCTCACACTATGATGAGGCAAAGGCTGACAGGGCAGTAACATTTATCAATAACCTCTCCCACACCAAAGGTAAGTGGGCAGGAAAGCGATTTGATTTGTTGCCGTGGCAGGAACAGATTGTCCGTGACCTATTTGGAATTGTCAAGGAAGATGGCAATCGCCAATTCCTAACAGCCTATATAGAAATTCCTAAAAAGAATGGCAAGTCTGAGCTAGCAGCGGCTATCGCTCTTTATTTATTATATGCGGATAATGAAGCCAGTGCGGAAGTTTATGGTGCCGCTTGTGACCGAAACCAAGCATCAATCGTATTTGATGTGGCCAAACAGATGGTACAGATGAGTCGCCCCTTGGAAAAGCGGTCTAAGATAATGGGAGCTACCAAGCGTATTGTAAATTATTCTAACGCTGGGTTTTACCAAGTTCTTTCTGCAGAGACTGGGACAAAGCATGGACTAAACGTATCTGGCTTGGTCTTTGATGAAATCCATGCTCAGCCAAATCGTCATTTGTATGATGTATTAACCAAGGGGTCAGGAGACGCAAGGGAACAACCCCTCTTTTTTATTATCACAACAGCTGGAACGGATAGGAACTCCATCTGTTTTGAATTGCATACTAAAGCATTGGATATCCTGAATGGTAGAAAGAAGGACACTTCATTCTATCCAGTGGTTTATGGATTATCCGATGAAGATGATTGGAATGATGAAGCGAACTGGAGAAGAGCCAACCCTTCACTAGGGCATACTATTGGGATTGACCGTGTTAGAGAAGCCTACGAACAGGCACTTGATAACCCAGCTGAAGAGAATGTCTTTAAGCAGCTCCGTCTAAATATGTGGACAAGTTCAAGTGTTGCTTGGATTCCAGAACATGTTTATGCGAAAGGCAATGCCCCAATTGACTATGTAGCTCTTAAAGGTCGTGATTGTTACGCAGGGCTTGACTTATCGAGCACATCTGACATTACAGCCTTAGTCTTAGTCTTTCCGCCACGGAATAGTGAGGAGAACTACATTATCTTACCTTTCTTTTGGTTACCAGAAGATACCTTGGAACTTAGATGTCGTCGTGACCATGTTCTGTACGATGTCTGGGAGCGTCAAGGTTACATCAAAACAACGGAGGGTAATGTCGTTCACTACGGTTTTATCGAAAAATTTATTGAAGACTTGTCAGAAATCTATCATATCAAGGAAATAGCTTATGACCGTTGGAATGCGACACAGATGGTTCAGAATCTAGAAGGGATGGGCTTGACCATGGTGCCTTTCGGTCAGGGATACAAGGATATGAGTCCACCATCAAAGGAACTTTACAAACTTATGATGGAAGGCAAGATTCAACATGGTGGGCATCCAGTTCTGAAATGGATGGGACAAAACGTAGTCATGAGACAAGACCCTGCTGGTAATATCAAGCCTGATAAGGAAAAGTCAGTCGAGAAGATTGACGGTATTGTAGCACTCATTATGGGACTGGACCGTTGTATACGTCATCAAACCGATGAAGGAAGTGTGTATGATGAACGTGGAATATTGAGTTTTTAGGATGTATTCAACCTAAATAGGTTGAATATATCCTAAAAAGTGGTAGAATAGAGAAAAGGAGGATATTACCATGCAAATTAATATTGAAAACTTAATCTCTATTTCTGAAGCAAATCAAAACTTTTCTAAGGTAGCTCGTATGGTTGATACGAATGGTACTGCAGTAATTTTGAAAAATAACACACCAAAGTATGTATTAGTGGACTATCAGAGTCTAATTAAAGAGGAACAGGCAAGCCCTACGGTTGTTGAACAATCAACTTTGGATAAAGTTGCGACTTCGGTTTTATCACGCCATCTTGATGCATTTAAGGAATTGGCAAAATGAAAGTATTAACTGTTGAACAGGTTATTGAATTACACACTAGGTTAATTCAAGCTACTGGGGGTTTAGATGGTGTTAGGGATGTTGGTTTAATAGAATCTTCACTATCTTCAGCTTTTAGTACTTATTTTGGTGTTGAGAAGTATCCAAGTATTGAAGAAAAGGCTGCTAGACTTTGTTATTCGCTAGTTAATAATCATGCCTTCCTTGATGGGAACAAGCGAATTGGAGTTTTTGTCATGATTATTTTCCTAGAATTAAATGGCATTGTGTTAAATCAGACTGATGATGAAGTAGTGAAACTAGGACTTGGAGTAGCTTCATCAGAATTAGATTATGATGCAATTTTAGAATACATTCGGAATCATTAAAACTTTTCTTATTGAGGATATAACTTCAAGAAAGTGATAGAACATGGTATCTTCTTGAAGAAGGAGAGATGAAAACCATATAAGAATAAACGATAAGCACTTCAATCGAGGTGCTTTTTTCGTACTCAAAAGGAGGAAGTATGGGACTACTAGATTTACTGGGACGTAAGCGTGCTAGGGATAAGCCACGAAATAGTTATGAAGGCCAGGACTTTTCCTATCTGTTTGGACGAACGAGCAGTGGGGAGAATGTGGATGAGTTTAAAGCTATGCAGACGACAGCTGTTTATGCTTGTGTCCGTATCTTAGCTGAAGCAGTTGCTTCATTACCCATTCATGTATATGAGAGAACGGCAACTGGAAAGGAGAAGAAGGTGGAACATCCCCTTTATTTTCTCTTGCATGATGAACCTAACCCTGAGATGTCATCCTTTGTCTTTAGAGAAACCTTGATGACCCATCTATTGATATGGGGCAATGCCTATGTCCAGATTATCCGAGATAGGAGTGGACAGGTAATTAGTCTTTACCCACTTTTACCAGATAAGATGTCAGTACATCGAGATGAGAGTGGTAAGCTCTATTACAAATACAAGCGTCAGTCAGAAGAAAATCCTAACTTTAAGGAAAAGGGTGATGCTATTTTGAGAGCAGAAGATGTTCTCCACGTTCCTGGTCTGGGTTTTGATGGCTTGATAGGTTATTCTCCAATTGCCCTTGCTAAAAATGCTATTGGTATGACATTGGCTACGGAAAACTATGGGGCATCATTCTTTAAAAATGGTGCAAATCCTGGAGGTGTTTTGGAACACCCAGGTATTCTCAAAGATCCAAAACGAGTGAGAGATTCATGGAATGCAGTCTACAATGGGGTAACCAATGCCCATAAAGTGGCAGTTCTTGAGGAAGGGATGAAATACACTCAGGTAGGCATTCCACCTGAAGAAGCCCAGTTTCTCCAAACTAGAAAATTCCAAATCAATGAAATTGCAAGGCTCTACCGCATTCCACCTCATATGGTTGGTGACTTGGAGAAATCCTCATTTTCAAACATTGAGCAACAATCTCTAGAATTTGTTAAATATACCTTAGACCCCTGGGTAGTTCGTCTCGAACAGGCTTTCAAGAGGTCTCTTTTTTTACCTGAAGAAAAGAAAACCTACTTTGTGAAGTTCAATGTAGATGGTCTTCTTCGTGGTGATTATCAGAGTCGAATGAATGGTTATGCGATTGGGAGACAAAATGGCTGGCTGTCGACAAATGATATACGTGAACTTGAGGACTTGAATCTCCTTTCAGATGAGGAAGGAGGTAATCTATACTTGATAAATGGAAACATGACGAAACTGAAGGATGCGGGTGGCTTTATGAAACAAGTACCGTTAGAACAAGAAACCCAATCTGAGGAGGAATTGGATGCATAAGTTTTGGAATTTTACAGAAGATGATAGTGGTCGAACACTTCGTATTGAAGGACAGATTGCTGATGAGACGTGGTTTGGCGATGAAGTCACGCCACAAGTATTTAAAAATGATTTACATGCAGGAAGTGGAGACATCACCCTCTGGATTAATAGTCCAGGGGGTGATGTTTTTGCGGCGGCTCAAATCTATAACATGCTGATGGATTACAAAGGTGATGTCCATGTCGTAATTGATGGATTAGCCGCAAGTGCTGCTAGTGTCATTGCTATGGCAGGTACAACGGTTTCTATGAGTCCTGTTGCCATGATGATGATACACAATCCTTGGACAGTGGTACAAGGTGAAGCCAAAGATATGCAGAAGGTCATTGAAATGCTGGGAGAGATTAAGGAATCAATCATCAATGCCTATGAATTAAGAACAGGACTTTCAAGAACCAAACTATCTCATCTCATGGACTCAGAGTCTTGGTTCAATGCCAAAAAGGCTGTTGAACTAGGCTTTGCGGACAAGATTCTCTTTGACAAACAAGGGGAACATGGAATGGATATTGAGAGTTATTCTTTCAGTCGAACTGCTGCCCAACAAGATTTACTTGTCAAAATGCAGGCGAGACTTGAAGTCCAACAACCAAAGAAAACAATCCCTATCAATCAGTTGGAAAAACGATTGAATTTGCTCAAATAACGAAAGGAATATGAACTGATGTCTAAATTACTTGAATTGAAAGAAAAACGTAACCTAGCTTGGCAACAAGCAAAAACCTTCCTTGATTCTGTTCGAACAGAAGACGGACTGGTATCAGAGGAGGATTCTAAACGCTATGATGACATGGAAGGAAAAATCAACCTCTACAATCAAGAGATTGCTCGATTGGAGCGACAAGAAAAGATTGACCTTGAACTTGCTCAACCAGCCTCACAGGCTCTAATTGGGCAGCCCACTACAGTTCTGAATGACAAGACTACTGAAGTGGAAAAGAAGGGTGTGGCTTCAGATAGCTATGCCAAGACATTTTGGACAAGTGTTCGTAAACGTCACTTCTTTGATGTCAAAGATGTCCTTCGAGTTGGGGAAGATACCGAAGGTGGTCATCTAGTTCCTGATGAGTATGAGAAGAAACTAGTTCAAGGATTACAAGAAGAGAATTTCTTCCGCAGCCTTGCGACTGTTATCAAAACATCTAGTGGTGAGCGAAAGATTCCTGTTGTGACTGGACATGGTTCGGCCTCATGGATGGATGAAAATGGTCTCTATCCTGAAACAGAAGAAACCTTTGGTCAGGTGACACTCGACTCACATAAGATTGGGACTGCTATTCGTATTTCAGAAGAGTTACTTAACGATTCAGTCTTCGACCTTGAGTCCTATATGACAGCTGAATTTGCTCGTCGAATTGGAACGGAAGAAGAAAAGGCATTCTTGATTGGTGATGGTTCTAAGAAACCGACAGGTATCTTTACTCAGGCAGAAGTTACAGGTCCAACGACTGCTACAAAGGATATTACCTTTGATGACATGATTGAACTGTATCATTCTTTACCAGCACCATATCGTAAGAACGCAGTTTGGATTTTACATGATACGACTGTCAAAGCTATCCGTAAACTTAAAGATAATAATGGCAATTACATTTGGCAGCCATCCACTCAAGCTGGACAACCAGATTTGATTCTAAATCGTCCATACTATACATCAACCTTTGCCCCACTTCCTGATGCAGGAAACAAGGCCATTGCATTTGGTGATTTCTCATATTATTGGATTGCGGACCGTCAGGGACGTACCTTCAAACGTCTGAACGAACTCTATGCCAATAATGGACAGATTGGTTTTCTTGCTTCACAACGTGTTGATGGCAAGTTAGTCCTACCTGAAGCCGTGAAGACACTAACAGTAAAGGCTAAGTAGTCATGGTTAGTTTAGCAGAAGCAAAACAGTATCTTAAAGTGGAACACGATGATGAGGATGGGCTGATTGAGCAGTTGCTTGAAACCAGTCAACAACTATGTGAAAATATTTTGCGACAATCAATTTATTCAGAAGTTCTAAAGACGGCAATCCTTTATGGGGTTGCCTATCTTTATGAACACAGAGAAGATGCCAATCATAAGGAGTTGAAAGAGACTCTCTATCATTTGCTGCTGGCTGAACGAAAGGATGTGTTCTGATGAAGATTGCACCCTTGAGAGAACGCTTGTCATTTCAGATTCGACAGATTGTTCAAGATGAGATTGGCAATGAAACTTCGACATGGATACCTTTATTTGACCGGTGGTGCTCTTGTCGTCCTCTCACCTTGACCGAAAGGGATGGGAGTGTGACGAAACTGGAACAAGAGAAAGTCCAGTTCACCCTCAGGTATGAAAAGGCAATTCTTGGACTTCATTCTTTAGCGACTCACATTCAATTTCGTGGTCAAACCTATGAGATTGAGTCTATTGATGGAGATACAGTGCCAAGGCAACTGATTTACATCGTCGCCATTAGGGAGGAGAGTTATGACTAGAATTGAACTAGATGCACTAGAAACTGCCATCGCAAATGAGCTGGCGGAATTTGTAGAGGATACAACAGAGGTGATGCGTGAAGTTGTAGAGGAAGTCACTGAGGAATCTATTGAAACCTTGAAAGCAACGTCACCTAGAAAGAGTGGTTCCTATGCCAAAGGGTGGAAGAGTAAAGCAACGATTGATACTAGTACAGGTCTAACCAAGACCATTCATAATCGAACGCCAGGCCTGACGCATCTGTTAGAAAATGGTCATGCCAAAAGCTCTGGTGGGCGAGTTGAGGGAATCAAGCATATCGCTCCCGTTGAGAAACAAGCGATACAATCCTTAGAAGAAAAGCTGAGAAAGCGAGTGTGATAGGACATGTTACTGAGTGAAATGTACTCCATTCTCAAAGAATTACAGCTCCCAGTCGCCTACCATCATTTTGAAGAAGGGAGTCATCCAAGACCACCGTATCTAGTATATTTGGTGACTGATTCAGATAATCATGGTGCAGACAATTGGACCTATCATAAGCAGAATAACCTGCAAGTGGAACTCTATACCACTAAGAAAGATTTAGCAACTGAACACAAGGTGGAGTCATTATTTGACAGCCACCTTATTTATTTTGAAAAAGTAGAGACCTATATCTCATCAGAGAAACTCTACCAAATAACCTATTACATCACATTACATGGAGGATAGTATGGCTGAAAAGAATAAGGTCACCTTTGGACTACAAGATGTCCATTGGGCAGAAGTTACAAGCGAAGGTCCTGATGGTACGTTGACATACGGCAATGTAGAACGCCTTCGTGGTGCTGCAGAATTAACCCTTGATCCAACAGGAGACAAGGGTTCTTATAAGGCAGACAATATCAATTTTTATACAACAGAGTCAAATGATGGCTATGAGGGAACATTAAAAGTTGCCCTTTTAACGCAAGAATTTTTGACACGAGTCCTTGGAGAACAGTTGGATGCAACGACGAATACCATTTCAGAGATCGCAAACAGCGAAAAGAAAAATTTTGCGTTGATGTTCCGTTTTGAAGGGGATAAAAAAGAAACATTACACGTTTTGTATTATTGTTACGCATCTCGTCCGACTGTTGGTTCAAAAACCAAGTCTGGTTCAGATATCAATGAGGTAGAGTTGACCTTTACTGCCAGCCCTCGCCCACTTGATAAGGTTGTACGTAGACGTACAACGGAGGAAACGAGCGATGAGATTCGTGAAAACTGGTTCAAGGCAGTTTTTGAACCTCGTAGGTAAGGGAGAAGGCAATGAGAGAAAGTATTACCATAGCAGGCACGACCTACGAGTTAGCAACCAATGCCTATACCCCAATCGCTTATAAAGAGCAGTTTGGTAAGGACTATTTTCAAGATTTATTCTCGATGGTCAATAGTCAAGCAATCTTAGCAAAACTTGACGAGTTAGAAGATGGAGAGGAATTACAGGCACATCATATTGATGTTTCTATTCTGTCTGATTTCGATATGACATTTTTCCATCGAATCTTTTGGGTCTTTGCGAAGTCAGCCAATCCACGAGTGAAACCATTTGTGGATTTTTATATGGAGATGGAAGAATTTCCAGTGCAGGAAGTAGCCCCTGTCTTGATGAATATGTTGAACCAAGGGATGTCAACCAGAAAAAAGCAGATGAAACAGAAACAGCGAGTGAAGAAATCTTCACAGTAGAGAGTTATTTCTCCTGTTGTAAGGAGACTGGTCTGACCATTGACGATTTAAAACATATCTCTATTGGGATGGCACTTGACTACCAAACGGACTATGTGGAGATGCGTACTCGAGAAACTTCTCAAACACGACGAGCAACTCAAGCTGATTTTGATAATTTCTGATGGTAGAAAGGAGGGACTATGGCTGGAAATATCAAGGGGATTACGATTGAAATTGGTGGCGATACCCAACCCTTACAAGATGCACTTAAGGGTGTAAACAAACAAGCATCTGAAGCTACCAAAGAATTAAGACAGATTGATAAGGCTCTCAGGTTTGATACTGGCAATGTCACTCTTCTAACGCAAAAGCAGGAAGTCTTGGCAAAACAAGTCGAGACAACCAAAGAAAAATTAGCAACGCTCCGTCAAGCCCAATCTCAGGTGGAAGCTCAATTTAAGGCTGGAGATATTGGGGCAGACCAGTACCGTGCCTTTCAACGTGAGGTGGAAACTACTCAAAGGCTGCTAACGTCCTATGAAACTAAGTTAGCTGATGTGTCATCAACACTTGAGAATCACGGTCGAGCTAGTAGTTCAGCGGCTCAACAATTAGATAAACTCCAAGTGGAGCAGGTGCAGTTAGCAAGTGAGATGAACAAGGTCACGTCTCAATTTGAGTTACAAGAAAGTGCTTTGTCATCCAATAGTTCCGAAGCAGAACGCAATGCCATAGTCCAACAAAAGATTGGAGCACAGTCAGAAATTGTTTCTAAACAAATTTCCAATCTCGAAAAGCAACTAGCCCTGACAAAGAGTGAATATGGTGAGAATTCCATTGAAGCCAATAAGATGGAAGCTGAGTTGAACCAAGCAAAGACCGCACTCAATAACCTGAACAACGAGATGGATGAGACCAAATCCTCTGCCGATGGTGCTCAGGATGGCATGAAAGCCATGTCTGACACCATTCGGGCTGAGGCACTTCAAGCGACCAGTGAGAAGCTAGCAGACATCTCTCAGAAAATCTTTGAAGTCGGAACAGAATCCATGTCTGCGGCAGCTCAACTTCAAGCCAGCAATGCCCAATTCTCTACCGTATTTGGGGATATGGAGAATGCTGCTAAGGATGCCCTCAATAAGATTGGGGAAGAGATGGACATTGTTCCAGAGCGTCTTCAAGGCTCCTTCACTCAGATGGCTTCCTTTGCCAAAACCTCTGGGATGGATACGGCTCAGGCTTTGGAACTGACCACTCGTGCCACCAGAGCAGCGGCAGATGGGGCAGCATTTTACGACAAATCCATCGAAGAAGTCACCGAAAACCTGCAGTCCTTCCTCAAAGGTAACTATGAAAATGACGCAGCTCTAGGTATTTCTGCGACAGAAACCACTCGTAATGCAGCGGCGAACAAGCTCTATGGAAAGTCCTTCAATGAACTATCAGAAGCCCAGAAGCAGTTAACCCTCCTTCAAATGGTAGAGGACGGCAATGAACTCTCTGGAGCCTTGGGACAAGCTGCAAGGGAATCAGACGGACTGGAAAACGTTCTGGGTAACTTAAGACAGTCTGGAACTAATGCTCTAGCAGCAATCGGTCAACCGATTCTGGAGATGCTTATTCCAGTCTTTCAAAGTTTGGCAGATATTGTTAGTCAACTAGCGACTTGGTTTACCAACTTATCCAGTCCCATCAAGGAGGTCGTCATTATCTTCGCAGGTATTTTAGCCGTGGTAGGGATGTTACTTCCTGTTTTCTTGGGCTTACAGGTTGCGGCAGCCGCTATGGCGACAACCGTTGTTGGAATGATAACGGCATTTTTGCCAATTGTGGGGATTATTGTTGGTATTGTTGCTGCCATTACCTTACTGATTGTTGGGTTAAAAGAACTCTGGACGAATCACGAAGGATTTCGAACGGTTGTGACGGAAATCTGGAATAGTATCTATGCCTTTCTGTCCATGATCATCCAGCAGATTTCTAGTTTTGTTATGTCCATCTGGGGAACGCTATCCACATGGTGGACTGAAAACCAGCAATTGATTCTAAATGCTGCAACCACGGTATGGAATGCCATCACTACGGTTATTCAAACGGTGATGACTATTCTTGGACCGCTCATCCAAGCAAGTTGGGAGAATATCAAACTCATCATTACAGCCGCTTGGGAGATGATAAAGATTGTGGTCGAGACTGCTATCAATGTGGTACTTGGTATCATCAAGGCAGTCATGCAGGTTATCACTGGTGATTGGACTGGCGCTTGGGAAACCATCAAACAGGTCTTGTCGACGGTATGGGAGGGCATTAAGTCCCTTATTTCCTTAGCTCTCAATTTCATCGCCCAGTACATCTCAACTGCTTGGACGGGTATCAAGAATACCATCTCAAATGTATTATCTGCCATTAGTTCTGTCATTTCATCTATCTGGTCAGCAATTCAGTCGACAATTTCCAGTGTTCTGTCTGCGATTGGTTCAACAGTATCAACTATATGGAATGGTATCAGAAGTACCGTATCCAACATTCTGAATGGGATATCCAATACAGTTTCATCTGTTTGGAACGGTGTGAAAAATACAATTTCAAGTGCCATCAATGGTGCAAAAGATGCCGTGAGTAACGCCATCAATGCCATTAAAAATCTTTTTAACTTCCAAATCAGATGGCCGCATATTCCCCTTCCTCATTTTCGAGTATCTGGTTCAGCCAATCCGCTTGATTGGTTGAAGGGCGGAATTCCAAGAATTTCTATAGATTGGTATGCCAAAGGAGGAATTTTAACCAAACCAACCGCATTTGGGGTAAACGGCAATAGCCTAATGGTTGGAGGTGAGGCTGGAAAAGAAGCAGTCTTGCCCTTGAATGAACAAACGTTAGGTGCAATTGGTCGAGGAATCGCAAAGACCATGACAAGCAATCTACCGACCATTCACATCACTATTACAGGTAACACAGTAAGAGAAGAGACTGACCTTCATCGACTAGCGGAGATGGTTGGAGAGAAACTAGTATATGAATTAGAACGTCAGCAAGGATTGAGAGGAGTGAAACCATGATTAGATATAATGCATTAACCATTGGTGGAGTGTCCACGAGTTCTTTTCCTTTTAAGGTAATCGTGGTAGATAGTCCTTCAATCACAGTAAGTGAAAGTAAGACGCAATTGATAGAACACCAAGGCCTGTCAGGAGCGGTTCTTCAAACTAATCCTCGCAGAAGTGTCATGGAACTGAGCTACACCCTATATCTTGTAAAACCTAGTGAAGAACAGTTATTATCCTTTTTGAAGCTATTTTTGAAAGAAGGATTTTGGCTTGAGAACGCTAGTTTCAAGACCATACGCTTTTGGTGTTACAAGGTACACCATACTCCAGTTCAAAAGGATAAGCTGGGGGTGTATGAGTTTAAGGTTACATTTTCTTGTCACCCAACCAAGTGGTTCAAAACGACGACCTCGCAGGTGTTTAGGACTAGTGGTACTTTGAGAAGTCAAGGTTCAGCCATTGCTTTTCCAAAGATTACCATAAGTGGCAACTCAAGTAGTGAAACTAGCTTTACGATTGGGGATGATGTCATCCGCTTGGAGCGATTACAAGAAACACTCATTATGGATAATAATCCTAGTCAGCCAAGTTTTAAGACACAAAGAGGTCAGCCTGTAAAATGGTCTGGTGATTTTATCTCCATTGATGCAGGCAGGAATGACTCAGTTGGAGTTGTCTTAGGTGCTGGCATCACATCATTAACAATAGAAATGAATTGGGGGTGGGCTTAGTGCTATCTTTATTAGACAAAACCGTTCGAACGGCAAAATGGCATGGGAAACCACTCCCAGAGACCATAAAATCAAGTGTCAAAGAAAACTTGAATGGGGATTTTGTCCTAAATTTTACCTATCCAATTACAGATAGCGGATTATTTCGAGAGTTAAAAGAGGACTACCTCGTTCGTAGCCCAGTTCCAGTATTGGGACACCAGTTGTTTAGGATTAAGAAAGTCATTGAAGGAGACACCAGTCTTGAAGTTGTGGCCTATCACATATCAGATGACGTCATGACTAGGTTGGTATCTCCATTTAGGTGTGAACAGGTACCTTGTGCAACAGCACTATCAAGCATGGTCATGGCAAGCAAGTCTCCACTTGGAGATTTTTCTTTTACCAGTGACATTGTCAAGAATAGAACCTATACAACGGACAAGGAACAGACGCTGTACTCCAGCCTGATGGATGGTAAACACTCTATCCTTGGAACTTGGGAGGGAGAACTGGTTCGAGATAACCTTGCCTTATCAATTAAGAGTGAGCGAGGACAGGACCGTGGAGTTGTTATCTCTACTCACTACAATTTGAAAAAGTATCAGCGAACGAAAGAAAGTTCACAGATTATCACTCGTATCCATGCCACTTCAAGTTTCAAACAAGAGGGGGAGGATAGGGAGACTGTACTTCAAGTCACTGTAGATAGTCCGTTGATTAACTTCTATCCTTTCATCAATGAAGTGACCTATACAAATAATAGTGTCAGAACTCGTCAAGAGTTAATAGAGTGGGCTAGTAGCAAGTTTCGCTTAGAGGGTATTGATAAGCCCAAAGATGCCATCATCATTGAGGCATTTGAATTAGATGGTCAAACAGTTCATCTAGGCGATACAGTGACTTTAAAAAGCAAGCTACACGGCATTGATGTGAGGAAGAAAGCCCTTGCTTATGATTATGATCCTCTAGCTAAGAATTACCGCTCTATCACGTTTGATGATAAGGCAAGTATCGGTACAGGTAAAACTGGCGGAAGCTTGACTACCCTAGCAAATAATCTCCTTGAAGGGAATAAGCGGAGTGAGGATGTTGCCGTTGAAATTGCCATTGAGAATGCCAACAGAGCCTTTGATGCAGAATTTGAGAAACGTCAAGTAGCCATTGATAATGCAATCCTTCAGGCTCAAAGTCATGGGGAGGTCTATGCGGATCGATTAAAGGCTAGCATTGATAGTGAGCTTTCTTCTATTCACCAACAGATGCTGCAACAAGAAGAGGAACAGCAACGCACAACTCGTGATTTATTGGCAAAGGCTGAGGTTAACACCAACCTAGCTACAGAAGCCAAACAAAAAGCAGAACAGGCTCAAACTGAGGCGACTGAAGCCCTCAGGAGGGCAGAACAAGCCAAGCTTGATGCCATTAAAGAAGCTAACCGCTTGACTTCAACGGAGCGTAGTCAGACAGAGTCCAAAATTGCGACAGCAAAATCACAGGCTATCTCTGAAGCTAGTCGATTGGTTGATGTAGCAAAATCACTGTTGAGTGGACAGTTGGCAACTGTCAGAACCAATCTCTCGCAAACCAAGGAGGATATAAAACTTCTTGCGAGTAAGCAAGTTGTAGATAGTCTGACTGGTCGAGTAACCGGTGCAGAATCCATGATTCAAGTGCAAGCAGACCAAATTTCCCAGCGTGTAAAAACCAGTGATTTTAACCAAGCGAAACAGAGAATCGAAACTGCCGAGTCGTCTATTACGCAATTGGGGAATCGGATAACGACTGAGATTCGAGAGACCATAGCTAAGATTCCAGTTGATTTTGGTGGTCGAAATTACATACTAAAAAGTGATACTTATATTACATCCGGGAGTAAGTTTCTGGATAGTGCTTCGGACTTTATCGACTATGCTCAGGCAGGGAAATATGTGACGATCAGTGTTGATATCAAGGGGGAAAATCTGTCGCCTGATGAAAGAGGACAGTCTAGGATAGGATGCGAGCTACGCTTGACTTTATCCAATGGCAATCCTCTCTATCTAAACTGCTATAAAGTTGTTTCAGCAACCCAACCTCGCGAGCGAATATACCGAACGGTTCGTATTCCTGATGGTGTATCGGTTGTTAGTGTAGCAAAGCTCAATCTTTTTGTGCAAGTCAGAGGAAATGCCTTAGCTGGAAGACCAAAGTTTGAACTTTCTTCTATGCCTACTGACTGGTCACCTGCTCCTGAAGACTTAATCACAGATCTCAGTCAAACCAGAACACTAATTACTCAGACAGCTGAGGGCCAAACTCAGCTGTCTACAAAGCTTACTCATACTGAGAATAAAATGATGAATGCTGAAACCCAAATCAGGCAATTGTTGGGTGATGTGGCTAGTAAAGTATCTAAAATGGACTATGACAATCTCAAGAGTACAGTTGAGAATCATACGACAAGTATTAATCAAACGACCCAGTCCATTTTACTTAAAGCTGACAAGACCTTTGTGGACGGTGTGAAATCTACGGCAGAAGCAGCCCTTTCAAAAGCAACTAGCAATGCGACAATGATTAGTCAGACCAAGTCTGAGCTAACTATTGCCAATGATGCCATCTCACAGAAAGTCGCAAAGACGGATTTTAATAATTTGAGCGGTCGAGTAGCAAGTGCGGAAACCACTATCCGAACACAGGCTGGGCAAATCGAACAACGACTGACGAGTACGCAAGTTGAATCTGCAATTAACTCAAAAGGCTACCAAACCAAGTCACAGGTCGATTCCAATATTTCTGGTCGTGGCTATCTAACCAGCAGTTCTCTCCAGCCCTATGCGACGACAACTAGTGTGCAGAATTTGGTTAGAACCACCTATGATAGTTTTACCCAGCGAATCAGTCAAACGGAAAGCAGAATCCCTACCTCAGTTTCGCATCGCAACTTAATAGCTGGTACTTCAGACAGATGGAGTGCTTATCAGACGATAAATACCAATAGTAACTGGATAGCCTCTTTAGGAAGAGTTCAATTTGGGGATAGTAGTGGAATTTATGTTGGATCAAAAGTTCATTTATATGTTCATGTCTCAGCGGATGAGATTACCTTTGACCCTGCTGTAACGACTCGTACTATGAAACTTCAAGGTCCAATCTTGGATAGTCAAAATGTTTGGACATGGACCAACTGGAATTTGTATCACCCTTTCTACAATAAATGGAGCAGCAATCTGACAACAGGTAACAACTATCGCTTGATAAAACTGACTGCCACCGTCACTCAAGAGATGTACCAACACTCTAAAGGTTTTGAACTTCAAGTCAGAATCGATGGAGTTAAAACTGGTAAGTTCCATGTGAGAGCCTTAATGGTTTCAACTGGTGATATCTTTCCAGACTATTGGACACCGTCATTAGACGACTTTACGACAGTAACCGCCTTTCATGAAGTGCGGGATACTGTCAGCAGTCACACTCGAACAATTGGAGATCACACCAATCAAATCAGTCAGGTTGTTCAAACGGCTACTGGGATTGTGACACGAGTTGGCAATCTAGAAACAAGTCGAGCGACAATGGCGGCAGTGAATGCCATTCAAACTCAGGTTTCAACACTTGCTGGGTCGTGGTCGGTTAGAAATCTGACCAGTGCAGGAACAGTATTAAGTCAACTTAATCTCAATAAGGATGGCACAGTCAAGATTGATGGTAAACTCGTCCAAATTACAGGTACTACCTACATCCAAGATGGTGTCATTGCGAGCGGAAAGATTGCAAGTCTTGATGCAGGTAAGATTACGTCAGGCATCATCTCGGCAGCTCGTATTGGAGCAGAAGCAATCACTGCGGATAAGTTAAAGGTTGACCAGGCTTTCTTTACCAAGTTTATGGCAACAGAAGCCTACCTCAAGCAGTTGTTTGCCAAATCGGCCTTTATAACACAAGTGCAGTCAGTAACCCTATCTGCCAACAAAATTTCTGGAGGTATTTTGTCAGCCATCAACGGAGCTATGAAAATCAATCTTTCACTTGGGAACATCAAGTTCTTTACCAACTCTCCATCCATTTCTCGTGAGGTTAGTGGTTATCCTCACCAGTGGGTTTCATTTGAAACAGGTACGTCAAACGGTAAGCCATGTGGTGTAACCATTATCGGTTCCAATCGATGGAACAACTGGAATGCCAATGACGGTGGCTTTGTAGGAATCCGAGCATGGAACGGTACAGATACCGACCAAATTGATGTGGTAGGTGATAAGGTACGTTTAGCTAGTGCCCCATATACCAATCCAGATGGCTGGGAAATAGTAACGTTGCCTAACCGACTGAGTATTGATGCCTATAAAGCTTCTGACCGACCAAGTTCAATTTTGAATATCGGAGATATCCGCATCTATCGAAACGGTACAACATACGTCAGTTTGAAAGATGTTCTTCATCAATTCAACCACAATTTTAAACACTTAGTAAACATCACAGGTCGAGGTGATGTCATCTTGACATGGGATACGATTAAATAAAGGAGTTCACAGATGAATCTAGAACAAATCAACCAATCATTAAAACTAACTATTCAGGAGCTTGTCACAAAGCTCTCTGATGAAATTACCGCTAAGAACCTCATCGCCATCCAATTGGTGGAGAGGGATGAGGAACTTAGCCTATTGCGTAAAGAAAAACAGGAATTGACTGAGTTGTTAGAAGTTCAGACAAAACCTGAAGAAGGGAAAGGAGAATAGCGATTATGGCACTACTCAATATTGACAAAGTAACAGAACCATTTAATTTGGAGACAGCTCTTGCCTACATGCGTAAGAATGGAGAGTTCATACGTTGTAAAACCGCAGAGCAGGATTTTTACATGTATCTTGAAGAAGTAAGGCGACCTGCCATTAAAAATGGAAAGCGGCAATTGGTTACAACTGAAACAGTTTGGGCATTTAATCAGTGGGGCAGTACCACGTTAACATTGAACCTCTCTGATCTGTTCCATGATTGTTTCTATCTGATGCGGTTTGATGAGAACGGTCAACCAGATTGGTCAGACCCTTCCATTGTGCAGGAAGGTTCAGTAGAAAGTGAGGTGACCGATGAAGGAATTGTTAACACTTAATAAGATTTTATTTTCCATGATTGGAGGCTTGATTGGTAGTCTATTTGGAGAGTTGGATGGTATTCTATATGCCCTACTGGTCTTCATTATTATTGACTATCTAACAGGAATTTTTGCGGCAGTTGTAGAGAAACAATTGTCAAGTAGTATCGGTTTTCGTGGCATCTTTAAAAAGATAGCCATTTTATTTTTAGTTTCAATTGGTCATCTGATTGATACAGCTATTATCAAGCAAGGTGGAACAATTCGAACCATGGTCATTTTCTTTTATCTCAGTAATGAGGGTTTAAGTATCCTAGAAAATACCGTTCGAATTGGTCTACCAATACCTGAGAAACTACAAGCAATCTTAAAACAAATCAACGAGAGGTGATAAGATATGGGAGAACATCTAGTCATTTGTGGTCATGGACAGGGGCGAACAGGCTATGATCCTGGAGCAGTGAATGCCAAACTAGGCATCACAGAAGCTGGAAAGGTTCGAGAATTAGCCAAGTTAATGTCTAAGTACAGTGGACAACAGATTGATTTTATTACCGAACAAAATGTTTATGATTATCGAAGTATTACTAGTATTGGTAAGGGATACGACTCAATTACTGAATTGCACTTCAACGCCTTTAATGGTAGTGCCAAAGGTACAGAAGTCTTGATTCAATCTTCTTTAGAAGCAGACAAGGAAGATATGGCTATCCTATCTCTCCTTTCACGTTATTTCCAAAATCGAGGCATTAAGAAGGTAGATTGGCTCTATAATGCCAACCAAGCAGCGAGTCGTGGATATACCTATCGATTGGTGGAGATTGCCTTTATCGATAATGAACAAGACATGGCGATTTTTGAAACCAAGAAAGAGGACATTGCGAAAGGTCTTGTGTCAGCAATAACAGGAGTTGAAGTCAAGACAATAGTTCCCTCGCCCCCCAGTTCAATTGTTGGGAGTTCAGGAACTCCTTCAAAATCAATCTATCTTGTTGGTGATAGTCTTAGGGTGTTGCCTCATGCGACTCATTATCAGACTGGTCAGAAAATCGCTAACTGGGTCAAGGGGCGCACCTACAAAATCCTCCAAGTGAAGAATGTTCACCAGTCAAACAGTAAGAGAGCTTATCTACTTGATGGAATCATGTCATGGGTGCTTGAGCAGGATGTAGAAGGAACAACCAAAGGCCATAGTGAGCAAACCTATCAAGCACAGAAAGGCGATACGTATTTTGGAATCGCCCGGAAGTTTGGTCTATCAGTAGATGCCCTTCTTGCGGTAAATGGCTTGAAGAAGTCGGATATCCTGAAAGTTGGACAAACACTCAAGGTTAACGCTGCTTCAAGGACAACAACGGCCATTCCAACCAGTGTTACAAGTCGTGTGGTTGCATCAGCATTATCCAAGGTCGGTCAAAAGGTGACCGTTCCATCTAACCCTTACGGTGGACAGTGTGTCGCCTTGGTGGATAAGATTGTGCAAGAGTTGACGGACAAGAATATGTCCTATACTAATGCCATTGATTGTTTGAAGAAAGCAAAATCAAATGGTTTCCAAGTAATCTACGATTCTTGGGGTGTGAATCCTAAAGCAGGTGATTTCTATGTCATTCAAACAGATGGTATGGTATATGGGCATATTGGTGTCTGTGTGACGGATTCTGATGGAAAAAGTATTGATGGCGTGGAACAGAATATTGATGGATATTCTGACCATAATAAGAACGGTATCAATGACCAATTGGAAATAGGTGGCGGTGGGATCACTCGTCGTGTGAAACGTCAATGGATGGCGGATGGCTCACTCTACGATTCAACTGGAACAGTTAAACTCGGTAAAGTTGTAGGTTGGTTTAGAATTTCATAATTAAGATATAAGCCTGGTGGAAACATCAGGCTTTATTTTTTTGTCTTTTTTTTCAATAAGTGCGGAAAAATTACTCCAAAACCTACCTAGTAAGGTAGGAGGAATATTTGTATTCCATGAACTATGGCATAAATTTATCAGGTCGAATTAGTTTGTCTGATAACTTGACTAATTTTCCCTTTAGAGTGATATATAGTGTGCCATTACATAGGAAGGAGAGTAAATGTCCGTAAAAAAGATTAGAGTCAATAATAAAAAACACAAGCAGAGGATCTGTGCCTACATTCGAGTTTCGACGACTAATGGAAGTCAGTTAGAATCGTTAGAAAATCAGAAACAGTATTTTGAAAACCTGTATTTCAATAGAGAGGATATTGATTTTGTAGGTGTTTATCATGACAAAGGTATATCTGGTTCTAAGGATAATCGTCCAAATTTTCAAGCCATGATTGAAAATTGTCGTAAAGGTATGATTGATGTTATTCATACTAAGTCGATTGCCCGCTTTGCCAGAAACACGGTTACAGTTCTTGAAATTAGTCGTGAACTGAAGGCAATAGGAGTAGACATATTCTTTGAGGAACAAAACATTCATACCCTTTCAAGTGAAGGGGAAGTGATGCTTTCAGTATTAGCGAGTATTGCTGAGGACGAGTTGAGGAGTATGAGTGGCAATCAACGTTGGGCATTTCAAAAGAAGTTCCAACGAGGTGAGCTAGTCATTAACACCAAGCGATTCTTAGGATACGATTTAGACGAGAATGGTGAGTTGATTATCAATCCAGAAGAAGCTTTGATAGTCAGGAAAATATTTGCACTTTACCTTGAAGGGTATGGTACTCATCGTATTGCCAAACTGTTAAATGAAAAGGGAGTTGCGACGGTTACAGGAGCTAAATGGCATGACACCACAATTCGTCAAATGTTAAGCAATGAAAAATACAACGGTTCAGTCTTATTGCAGAAGTATTTCCATGATGGTGTGAATGGTCCTAAAAAATTGAACCAAGGAGAACTTGAACAATACTTGATAGAAGATAATCATGACGCCATTATTTCAAAAGAAGATTGGCAAAAAGTCCAAGATAAGTTAAATAGTAGAAGATGGCAAAAAGGTAGAAACAAAACCTATAAATTTACTGGGTTGTTAAAGTGTCAGCATTGTGGCTCGACTTTAAAGAGACAAGTTTCCTATAAGAAAAAAATTGTTTGGTGCTGTTCCAAATATATAAAAGAGGGAAAAGTAGCCTGTCAGGGGATGCGAGTGCCAGAAGTAGATATTTCAAATTGGGTGATAACCTCACCAGTTACAGTAATAGAAAGGGATGGAAATGGGGAAAAGTATTACAGTTATTCCGGCCAAGAAAGTGCAGACCAGCGTTCTTCATCAGGTCAGGAAGAAAATCAAAGTAGCCGCATATTGTCGAGTGTCCACCGACCAAGAAGAACAACTATCAAGTTATGAAAACCAAGTTAATTATTACCGAGAGTATATCTCCAAACACGAGGACTATGAGTTAGTTGACATCTATGCGGATGAGGGCATTTCAGCAACCAATACCAAAAAACGTGATGCCTTTAACCGCTTGATACAAGATTGTAGGGCTGGTAAGGTGGATAGGATTTTGGTCAAGTCAATTAGTCGATTTGCCAGAAACACCCTTGACTGCATTAAGTACGTCCGAGAGTTGAAAGAACTTGGTGTTGGTGTGACTTTTGAGAAAGAGAATATTGACAGCCTAGATTCCAAAGGTGAAGTTCTCCTGACAATCCTTTCTTCCTTGGCACAGGATGAGTCACGTTCCATTTCAGAGAATGCGACATGGGGAATTCGTAAGAAGTTTGAACGCGGTGAGGTGCGCGTGAATACCACAAAGTTCATGGGTTATGACAAGGATGAGAATGGTAGGCTTATCATTAACCCTCAGCAAGCTGAAACAGTTAAATTCATTTACGAGAAATTCTTAGATGGGTATAGTCCTGAGTCCATAGCTAAGTATTTGAATGACAATGAAATATCTGGTTGGACTGGGAAGGCAAATTGGTATCCAAGTGCTATACAGAAAATGCTTCAAAATGAAAAGTACAAGGGTGATGCCTTATTGCAGAAGACCTTTACCGTTGATTTTTTGACTAAGAAACGAGTTCAAAATGATGGTCAGGTTGACCAGTACTATGTAGAAAATAGCCATGAAGCTATTATTGACAAAGACATTTGGGAATTAGTACAGTTGGAATTGGCAAGGAGGAAAGCCTACCGAGAGGAGCATCAGCTCAAGTCCTATATCATGCAAAATGACGATAACCCTTTTACAACTAAGGTGTTCTGTAAAGAATGTGGTTCAGCCTTTGGTCGAAAGAACTGGACCACCAGTCGAGGTAAACGCAAGGTTTGGCAATGTAACAATCGATATAGGGTCAAAGGACAGATTGGCTGTCAGAATAACCATATTGATGAAGAAACGTTAGAGAAAGCCGTAGTAATGGCTGTAGAACTATTGAGTGAGAACGTGGATCTGTTGCATGGGAAGTGGAATAAGATTATAGAAGAAAATCGTCTGCTAGAAAAGCATTATAGTACAAAGTTAGCTGAAATGATAAACAAGCCTTCCTGGGAATTTGATTCGTATGAGATGTGTCAGGCATTGGATAGTATTACAATTGTGGAGGATGGACAGATAACTGTCAGATTTTTAGAAGGAACTGAGGTAGACTTGTAACTAGGCTATTACTCTAGTTAATGTTTGCAATTAGACATATATGCATTATACGAGATTTCCAATGGCTCATAAATCGAAATAGTTTTAAGCTCAATCAACGGTCGTGGGCTGACCCCAAAAAAGTGAGAATTTAATAAAAACACCCTAGGGCTACCGTCTCCGGTATTCAACCGGAGACAGGTAGTCCGATTTTTGTTGGATTCTTTTTTCATTATAATATTTGATGTAATTTTCTACAATTTGAATTACAATATATTTCTGAAACAACACAATACAAATATTGACATGCAATTATTAATTGGTGGATTTTAAGTTGACATCTACAAAGTTTAATGTTAGAATACATTCAAAAATATATTTGAATGAGGTGTTTTATGATTCAA
>NZ_JBNPOS010000017.1:0-33913 GCF_050315295.1 Streptococcus sp. SGI.013 | reverse complement strand
GAAAATATAATTTGTGTAGCTGGCTCAGGGAAAAAATATCATAAAACTTTTAATATAACCACAATAGCAGCTATTTTAGCTTCTGGCTTAGGTGCTAAAGTGGTGAAACCTGTGTCAAAAGGAGTAACATCAAAGTTAGGTTCTGGAGAGTTATTAGATATTTTGAAAATCTCCGCTTATAACAGTCTTAATGATATATATAATGAATTAAGCCAACAGGATATTTGCTTTATATCAATTGAACAAAACATTCCTACATTCGATAGTATATACGGAGGAAGGCAATTAACGATTTCTCCTCTTAGTTACGTATTACCTGGATTAATGTCCCCTATCAAATGCCAACACATTTACTATGGATTAAGTTCAAATAAACATTTAAAATCTTTAGAATTATTTAGGAAATATGGAGTTTCTGGAAATATTGCTGTTGCTTCCTCTTATTATTATGGTGGATTTATTGATGAATTAATTATCGGTGATAGTAGTAAATTATCTATAATGAATTCTGATGACAAGATTAAGGTGATAGATATCTCAGAACAAATTTCAGATAATACTGAACCTATGAGTATTGCGTCATTTTCTAATGAAAAGAGGAATGTGGAATATATACTTCAGACTATTGATAACGGAATTATTAATGATTATACAAAAATAATTGCTTTAAATTCAGCAGGTATTTTGATTACCGCTAATGTTTTTAGTGACTTTATGGAGGCTTACCGAGCTTCTTTAAATTATATTAAAAATTTGAAATTATCGAACAGAATCAAAATGTTACAAAAATAAATTACCATTTTGGAGAGGAATTATGTCTATATTTCAGCAACTATTAAATAGAAAAAATTCAACAAATTATTCAGTACTAACAACTAAAGAGAAAATAAGTATGAATAATTTTTTATCGTTAGTTGGAGAAATCCAACAAATACTTGAGAATAATGGAATACAATCTGGGGATAAAGTTGTTCTTGTAATGACACCTTCTAAAGACACAGTTGCCACAATAATGGCTATTGGCTTCATAGGTGCTACTTATGTACCTGTAGATTTTAGTATACCAAAGAATCGAATCTCTTACATTATAAAGGATACGAATGCTAAAGCTGTCATTACAAACCAAAAATACTTATTATTACAATATAGTTCTGAAGTTAAAAAATTATTCATAAAAGATATTAAGTATTGTGATACATCAAGTCCAATACTAAGAAAAAGAGCAGAGGACTCCATTGCTTATATTTTATATACCTCGGGTAGTACTGGAAATCCAAAAGGTGTTGAAGTATCATTTTCAAATTTGGAATTCTTTATTAAAAATTTTAATAGCACTTTTACATCAAGTGAAAATTCAGTTTTTGTACTAAATACAGCACTCCAGTTTGATGTATCCATAGCAGAGTTATATGGTTGGATATCTAGAGATTCATCTTTATTAATACTTGATAGTAAAGAAATAAAAGATGTGAAAAAACTTCCTTTAATTATAAGAGAACATAAGATAACTCATTTATCAATAGCTCCATCTATACTAAATACTTATGGTGATAATGAAATAAATATTTTAAAAACTTCAAATTTAGAGTATCTACTAGTGGCAGGAGAAGATTTTCCAATTTCATTAGCAAAAAAATTACGAGATTTGGTCATGCAATCTAAAGTATATAATTGCTATGGTCCTACAGAAGCTACAGTATATGCTACATATTATAAACTTTCAATAGATGATTTAGATAATGAAAAAATACCTATTGGAAAACCATTCGCTAATATTTCTACGCTCCTAGTTCCAGAGATTGATACACCTTACTTTGAATTATATTTAACTGGAGATGGAATTGCGAAAGGATATGTTAATCTAAAGAAAAAAACAAGTGAAGTCTTTCCGAATATAGGTGGAAGAAGATACTACAGAACTGGTGATTTAGTATTACTAGACGAAGACACGGGAAATCTCATATTTGCTGGTAGAAAAGATTTTCAGCTAGAAATAAATAGTATCAGGGTTGAACCTGGTGAAATAGAGAATGCTGTTACATCTGTACTAAATACTGACCACTGTATAGTATTGAAATTAAATAAAAAATTAGTTTGTTTTTATTTAAAAACAGAGAATACTAAAAATATTGATTATACGAAAAAGGCACTTTTTGAAATTTTACCGAGTTATATGATTCCATCATTTTGGGAACCTTTAGAAACATTTCCACTTAATATAAATGGGAAAATTGACAGAAAAAAATTGATAGAGGATTATTCAGAACAAAATACCATCAAAGATGAAGGTAAAAACAAATTATTGGATGATATTCGGTACCTTACAGGAATATCAAACTTAGGTTTTTATGACAATTTGTTTGATTCGGGAGTAGACTCTCTTTCGGTTGTTGAATTAGAAATATACTTAGAATCAGAATTTTCAATAAGTCTCCCTCCTGGTTATATATATCTACATCCTACTGTATATGATATACAAAATGATTTAGGACATAATAATGGGATTGTTATCGATAAAAACCAAAGTATAGAAAGCATATTGGAAGATAAACGACTTGTATTTAAATTGGTTAGAGAAAAAAATGATCACTATAAATTAAAAATTTCCGAGGGCGAGTTGTCTACATTGAAATCAATTGATACTCAGAGTGAAAAATTTTCACATATCCAGAGTGCAGTTTTTGAAGAAAACGAAATCTCTATATTTAATAGAGAGAATAATTCTTTTAGTATCGTAAACTTATATGATAAGGATACTCAAAACTCATATGAATCAACAATTTTTCAAAAAGTATACTTTGATATTAAATTAAATAGTTTTATTGAGGCCGATTTTGAATATTCAGATAATATTTGTGCAGACACAACTAAAAATTTAATCAAATATTTAGTTAATAAAGTTGAAGTTTTTAGAACGACGATAAATAGAAATTCTGATAATATTTTGTATAGTAATGTGCATAAAAATTCAGATATATCAATAAATGTTAAAGACCTAACTACATTAAATCAAGTTCAGAGAGAGAATTTAATTGAAGAAGACAAAATAGATGCAAAAAAATTAATTATGGAGAATTTATTTGGATCCCCTTTGTATCGAATATTGGCATATAGAGTTTCATTCAATAAAATTAAATTAAATATCATATTACATCATAGTATTGCCGATGGTGCAAGTGTAACAATTTTATCAAAATATGTAAGTAACTATTTTCAAAAAAAGGACGCATCATCACTAGGAACGAAGCTTTATTTGGAAAAGTTAAGTAAAAATTCAAACGCTATTCAACTTTTAGAAAATAGCTATATAAAAAAATTAAAAAGTATAAATAAATATTTACCAAATAATCCACCCAAATCTTCTATTTGGGAAAAAGGGTTTAAAATAGTAAAAAATGTTGGAGAAATGGATAAATGGCAAAAATTTTTAGCGGTAGCTGATGAAGTGACTGATGAATATCTGCAAAAGTATGAGTTGATTGAAATAACATTTCAAATGCTTTTTGATTTTAGAACCATCGGAGAAGATGACTTTGAACTATTAGTAAATGATTGTCATGAAACTGTTACTTTTTATAGACATAAAAATACAAATACTGTAGAATTTATAAATGATTTCTATAATCATATTCGTAATTTTCACTATCAAAATGGTATAAGTCTCGGTTATGCAATTTATAATAATTTTCCATTATTTAATAACGAGCAACAAAAGCTTAAAGAAATTGTTGAAGTTTCTCCAATAAACATAAATTATATAGGTGAGGTTTCTGAAAAAAATGTAAATAAAAAGATTAATGAGATTGAACAGCTAAAGGACCAATTGAAGAATTTAAAAAATCAAACGCGTTTTACAGCATTCTCAAGTGGAGACGATATTTATATATTTCAGGTGAGTAATTTATGAGAAATAAATCAGATTTAGTTTCAATTTCAGTTGAAAAAGTTGGAATTTGTGGTTCGGATAAACAGAAGATAGTGCAGAATAATATGGGGGTTCAGTTTTTAGGTCATGAACTTTTAGGGATAGATAATTTTCGGAAAAAATATGTTGCAGTAAATCCTAATATACATTGTGGAAAATGTTTTTATTGTTCTAGTGGAGAATTTAATCTATGTTCTAATATTAAGGCTCTCGGAAATAATGTAGATGGTGGACTAAAAGGGAGTCTACAAATTCCGTTAGATAATGTATTATATTTGAAGGATAATAGCATCAAGTATATTTTATTAGATCCATTAGCAGTAATTATACATGGTTTAGGGCTAATTAATATAACTGAAGGTGCTAGTACACTAGTAATTGGCAGTGGGACATTAGCTAAATTATTGATTTGGATTTTGAATAGAAAAAAAATTATTCCAAGTGTGGTCACTAGGCATGGTTGCATAAAGGATAGTAAAAAGAAACTTAAAGTGAATAAAGTATATGATGATAAGCAATTAATTACAACAAAATTTCAATACACTTTTGAAATGGTAGGATATGAGCAAGCTAATTCCTTTGAGCAAGCTATTTTTTGCACACAGAAAAAAGGGAATATAGTATGTTTTGGGGTATTTCCTAAAGGTTATCTTGCGTCTATAGAATTACGATCGCTTTTTGAAAACGAAGTAAAGATTCAAGGTGTAAGGTCTTTTATTCCTGCTGATTTTAAAAAAGCAAAAGAAATTTTAGACGAAACCAATGATGAGGTTTTAGATGTTATTAATATTGAGTATACTAAGTTTAAAACGTATGAGCAATTACTGAAAAAATCTAATACTGAAGGTGTTGACAAATTGGTAGTTGATCTAACTTAGAGAGGAAAAATTTTATGGATAGCTGTGTTTTTTGTGATATTGTCTTACGAAAAAAATCTGGAAGAATAATTTTTGAAAATGATACAACAATGGCTTTTTTGCCAAATGAACCAGATGTGAGTGCACATATATTAGTTATTACAAAGGATCACTTTGTTAATTTAAATGATGTTAGTGTTGAAAAATATATTGAACTTCAAAAAACATTACTTATGATAAATGATCATTTAATAAAAAATTGTGGTTATACTGGAGTCAATATTTTAATGGCTAGTGGAAAAAGTGCGGGGCAATCTATTGAACATATTCACTATCATCTTATTCCAAGAAATGTTGATGATGGTATTAATGCATGGCCAGTTTTATCTAATAAGAAGCATGAAACCTCTGAGGAGATTTTTCAGAAGCTAAAAATTACATTTTGATAGGTTTTAAAAAATAGACATGTAGTATAGATTCTACGAACTTACATATTATAAATCAAAAAATGCCTAAAAAGTTTATTAAAACTACATTGACCATAATATTATATGGGATAAAAATATATTCTTTTAGAGGAGTCCTAGTGAAAATAAATGAGAAAAAATATAATACATTTAGTTAGTAGTAAAGGAATATCACTTATTGGAGATATCGTGTTTGATTTTGCTAATAATACCTTTCTTGCTGGTCTTAATCCAACATCTTTATCTATGGTCGCAATCTATCAATCATTAGAAAGCGTAATAGGTGTCCTGTTTAATTTGTTCGGTGGGGTAATTGCAGATAGTTTTAGGCGGAAAAAAATTATCATTTCCTCAAATATCTTATGCGGAGTCGCTTGTATAGTTCTTTCGTTCATATCCCAAGAACGATGGCTGGTTTATGCAATTGTCATCACCAATGTTATTTTGGCTTTTATGAGTGCTTTTTCTGGTCCATCTTATAAAGCATTTACGAAAGAAATTGTAAAAAAGGATAGTATCTCCCAACTTAATTCATTGCTAGAAACAACGAGTACTGTAATCAAAGTAACCATTCCTATAGTGGCAATTTTCTTATATAAGCTACTTGGGATACATGGTGTGTTACTATTAGATGGATTTTCATTTCTAATTGCAGCGTTATTGATTTTCTTTATTGTGCCTATTAATGAAGAAATAGTCACAAAGGAGAAAATGACAATAAGTGGGGTCTTTGATGATTTAAAAATAGGGTTCAAGTATGTTTATAGCCATAAGCCAATCTTTATTATTATTGTTCTTTCTGCACTTGTAAATTTTTTCCTAGCAGGCTATAATTTATTGTTACCTTATAGTAGTCAAATGTTTGGAGAAATTTCAGCTGGACTTTATGGAACATTTCTAACAGCAGAGGCGATTGGTGGATTTATTGGAGCAATGTTAAGTGGTATTGTCAATAAATCATTATCAAGTAAACGTTTAATAATCCTATTGGCATGTTCAGGTATGATGTTAATGCTATCTACTCCGCTCTATTCTATATTCCACAATGTTATCGCTCTAGCATTGTCCCCAGCACTGTTTAGCTTATTTCTATCTATTTTTAATATCCAATTTTTCTCTATTGTTCAAAGAGATGTAGATAATGAGTTTCTTGGTAGAGTCTTTGGAATTATCTTTACGGTAGCGATACTTTTTATGCCAATTGGGACTGGATTTTTCTCAATTTTTTTAGATCCAAACAATACCTTTAATCTTTTTATTATTGGAGTATCTATCACTTTGTTATCACTAATTTTTGGAACTCTATTTAAGAGATATCATATGAGTTGATAGTTTTTACAAAGTATATGGTCTCGAGAGAAATTAAAAGCGCTTCGTTAATAATCTGTCTTGTACAAATTATTGACGAAGTGCTTTTTGACGAAATTCTGAGAAATACCGTACCGTTGCTAGAAAGTCTTGATACAGTATTTTCTGACAGAGTAAGAGCTAGTTTTATTGAAGACTAAAAAGACTTGTTTGTATAATGACTTTGATTGGTCATATAACTTCCAAAGTACTTCAATTGGCTTGGTAGATAACATTGCTCAGGATTAATAGCTCGTGTACGAACACTGGCAGATTAGTGAGGTAGAGCATGGCTAAGTCGAATAAACTCATCCCTTTAAGCTTTGTTACTGTACATCATCAGCTGGTGTATAGCAGGAATAGCTGTTGAGATCTTCTAGGTTGATGTAAGGAATCTGAACACAGGATATTATTAAACCCTCTCATTTGACTATTGGTTTTTTCTTTTAAATTCAAAAGACTATCTTCCATACTTCTTTTCAAGTCAGAATCTGCTTCTGACTTTTCTTCTGATAAGGTGGACTCTTTTAAATAGGTTTCATAGGATAGTATTATTATAACATAGAATAAAGTAAGAAAGCGATTTAAAATCATTATATACTATAGTTATCAGTGGTGAGAGAGGAGGTCTTATGGAGATAAAAGTGATTGCGAGTGATTTGGATGGCACTTTGTTGGATCAATATGGTCAATATGATAAAGATCGATTTGAGCGTATCCTGACTCAGTTAGAGCAAAAGGGGATTCATTTTGTTGTGGCGACAGGAAATAAAATAGAGCGTGTCAACCTTATATTTCAGGAGCTCAGTCCTCGTTTGTCTTATGTTGCTGAAAATGGAGGATACGTCCAAACAAGCTCTAAAATTTTACGGCAGAGTCAAATTACTCAAGATGATGCGTTGGCATTTATTGACTATTTTAAAGAAAGCTTAGTTGATTACCGTGTGGTGCTTTCAACTGCTCATCGCTCCTATGTATTGGACAGTGTTATTTTTTCAAAAGAACATGAGATGATTGAAGAAGAACAGTGGAACGCTTTTTTAGCTCATTTAGAGTTTGTGCCAAACTTTGAAAGGGTTGACTTTAATCGTTTGACAAAAATCAATATGTTGGTTGAAAAAGACACCAATCAAGTCATTGAAAGGTTTAATAAAAACTTTAAGGGCAATCTTAGAGCAGTAACGAGTGGTTATGGGGCGATTGATATTTTACCTAGAGAGGTCAATAAAGCAAGTGGCTTAGAACTTTTACTGAAGCAGTGGCAACTAAGCCCTCATCAAGTGATGGCTTTTGGTGACGGAGAAAATGATCGAGAGTTATTAGCGATGACACCGCATTCGTATGCCATGGCTAATGCTCCTGAAAGTGTAAAAAAAGTTGCATTGCACCGTGCTCCTCATCATATTGAAGATGGGGTACTTCAGGTGATTGAAGAATTTTTGAAAGATAAAGGAGAATAATATGGCAAATCAATTTCCAAAAGATTTTTTATGGGGTGGCGCAACAGCTGCCAATCAATTTGAAGGTGCCTATAATCTTGATGGTAAGGGCTTATCGGTACAGGATGTGACACCAAAAGGAGGTGTGCCTGCTAAAGTCGGCGATCTTAATCCGCTGATTACAGAAGTTCCAACACCTGATAATTTAAAATTAGAGGGGATCGATTTTTACCATCGCTATAAAGAAGACATTGCCTTATTTGCAGAGATGGGATTTAAGGTTTTCCGTTTGTCTATCGCTTGGTCACGTATCTTTCCAAACGGAGATGAGACAGAACCAAATGAAGCTGGTTTAGCTTTTTATGATAAGGTGTTTGATGAGTTGGCTAAATACGGTATTGAACCTTTAGTCACCCTATCACACTATGAAACCCCTCTGCATTTAGCGAGAAAGTATAATGGTTGGGCTAGTCGTGACTTAATTGATTTTTACGCGAGATATGTGACAACAGTCTTTGAGCGTTATAAAGATAAGGTAACCTACTGGTTGACCTTTAACGAGGTAAACTCCGTCTTACACGCGCCATTTATGTCGGGTGGTATTGCGACACCGATGGAGGACTTATCCAAACAAGACCTCTATCAAGCGGTGCATCATGAGTTGGTGGCATCGAGCTTAGCAACAAAAATTGGACATGAGATTAACCCTAACTTTAAGATTGGTTGTATGGTGATTGCTATGCCAGCCTATGCCATGACAGCGAATCCGTTGGATCAATTGGCTGTTCGTGACTTCAATAATCAAAACTATCTCTTTAGCGATATTCATGCTAGAGGGAAATATCCAAATTATATTAAGCGTTACTTCAAGGAAAATCAGATTGAAATCCAGTTTGCTCCAGGGGATGAGGCTTTACTAGCAGAACACACAGTTGATTTTATTTCCTTTAGTTATTACATGAGTGTGGCGGTAGCGCATAACCCAGAAGATTATGAAACAGGTAGAGGTAATATTTTAGGAGGTGTTTCAAACCCTTATCTTGATAGTTCTGAATGGGGATGGCAGATTGATCCTGTAGGTTTGCGTTTGGTACTCAATGACTTTTATGACCGTTATCAATTGCCACTCTTTATTGTGGAAAATGGTTTGGGTGCTAAAGATGTTTTAGTGGATGGCCCTAATGGACCAACGGTTGAGGATGACTACCGCATTGATTATCTTGAAAAACACCTCAAACAAGTAGCAGAAGCTATCGAAGATGGTGTCGAATTGTGGGGTTACACAACTTGGGGACCGATTGATCTCGTCTCAGCAAGCACGGCGGAACTCAGTAAGCGGTATGGCTTTATCTATGTTGATAGACATGATGATGGGACAGGAACCCTTGCGCGTTATAAGAAGAAATCATTTGCTTGGTATAAAGAAGTCATTGAAAGTAATGGTGCAAGTTTATACAGCTAGTTTATGAAATGTTAATCTCACCAATTTGGTGGGATTTTTTTATCGTGGCGTAGCTGTTTTCTGACATTTTTTTAAAGAGGTGGTACACTAAACATATCAGAATCAAAGGAGAAAAACATGAAAACTTACGATATGATTGTCATTGGTTTTGGTAAGGCAGGAAAAACCTTAGCGGCCAAGATGGCTATACAAGGTAAAACAGTTGCTATGGTGGAGCAGAGTCCTCAGATGTATGGAGGTACTTGTATCAATATCGGCTGCATCCCAACCAAGACTCTACTGCACGCAGCAGAAAAGGGGCTAGATTTTTCCAGTGTCATGGCAGAGAAAGACGCAGTGACCAGTCGTCTGCGTGCTAAGAATTTTGCTATGTTGGATCAAAAAGATACGGTTCATGTCTATACGGCAAAAGCAAGATTCGTCCAAAATAAAGTTATTGAGCTCCTGTCCGACCAAGACCAAGAACAGATTACAGCAGAAACTATTATTATCAATACTGGCGCAGTTTCAAACCGCCTTCCCATACCAGGCTTAGCAGAAAGTCAAGGCGTTTATGATTCGACAGGTATTCAAGAGTTAGCGCAACAACCAGAGCGCTTGGGGATTATCGGTGGTGGAAATATCGGTTTAGAGTTTGCGACTCTGTATGCTGAGCTTGGGAGCCAAGTAACTGTTTTTGATCCGCAATCTCGCTTGTTTGCAAGAGAGGAGCCGATGGTTTCAGACTTAGCTAAGACCTACATGGAAGAGCAAGGGATTCACTTTGAGTTGTCTTCAACTATCTATCAGGTGGCAAATAAGGCTGACACAGTTGTGATAACGAGTAACAAAGGAGAGTTTGTCTTTGATGCTGTGCTTTATGCCACAGGCCGCCGACCAAATACTCAAGAACTGAATCTTGAAGCGACTGATATTAAGCTCACGGATCGCGGGGCTATTGAGGTTGATGAGTTTTGTCAAACCAGTGTGCCTGGTGTCTTTGCAGTAGGAGATGTTAATGGAGGTCCTCAGTTTACCTATGTTTCTTTAGATGATTACCGTATTGTTTATGGCTATTTAACGGGAGACCTATCTTATTCGCTACAAAATCGTCGTCATGTTCCCACCACTACCTTTGTCAATCCTCCATTGGCGCGTGTTGGTCTAGATGAGGAAACTGCTAAAGCAGAAGGATTGAGCTACAAAGCTAATACTTTGCTGGTGGCTAATATGCCCCGTGCGCATGTTAACGGTGATTTACGTGGCTTCTTTAAAGTCGTGGTTAATCCAGAGACAGAAGAAATCTTAGGAGCAACCTTATATGGTGCAGAGGCAGGAGAATTGATTAACCTCATTACTATGGCGATGGATAATAAAATTCCTTACACTTACTTCCAAAAACAAATCTTCACTCATCCTACCATGGTAGAAAATTTCAACGATTTATTTAATGTTTAAGGAGACATCATGCTATGAGCTCTGCTTTTTTAAAAATGCTAGAAAAATACCAGGGAGAAAAACTGACCCAATTTGCTAGTGAGCCAGCTAAAACTGAGCCTTGTTTGCTGTTTTTGGGTGATTCAATCATGGATCTGTTTAAGACGGAACAACTAAGAACTCAGCTGACACCTGTCAATCGAGGCATTAGCGGGATTGATACTAGCTTTTTGTTAGACCACTTTGATGAGATAACCAAAGGCATTCAGCCTGAAAAGATTTTCCTTTTGATTGGAACCAATGACCTTGGACAAGGAGAGGATCCTTTGAGTATCTATTGCCGTATTGATGAGCTTTGTCACAGACTGTCAGAAACCTTTCCCAAAGCACAGCTCTATCTCCAGTCTGTTTATCCTACACATGACAGTAGAGAGTTTTTTGAAACGGTGGGCTCTCGAACAAATGACCGTATTGAACAACTAAATCAGTTGTTACAGGGAACTAGAGGAGTGACCTACTTAGATGTTCATGATAAGCTCATTGATTTAACAGGTCAGCTTGAGAAAAGCTACACCACAGATGGTTTACATCTTAGCCCTTTAGGTTATGATCAAGTGGCAGAGGTTATCGAAACATTTCTTTAGTATAAAAGGCTGGATGTGCTATCTAGCCTTTTGTTTTTGTATCTTTCTGAAAAATAACTGAAATACCATTGAAAATTATCTGAAAATTTTGTATAATATATCTATTATTTCATTATTTTCAAAGGAGTATTTTATGTCACAAACTGATTCAAAATGGCGAAGTAGATTAAAAGCTATGGGACCAGGTATTCTGATGGCGTCAGCAGCTGTCGGAGGTTCTCATATTGTTTCTTCAGCTCAAGCAGGTGCCTTATACGGCTGGTCTTTACTTGGTTTGGTTATCCTAGCCAATGTCTTTAAGTACCCGTTCTTCCGTTTTGGTGCAGAATACACGGCTGACACTGGTAAGACTTTGGTTGAAGGTTACGCTGAAAAAGGCAAGTTTTACCTTTGGGTCTTCTTTATCTTAAATGTTTTTTCAGCCATGGTAAATACAGCTGGAGTAGCTATCTTATGTTCAGCTATTATCGCCAGTGCCTTTCCAATGATAGGTTTAAGTATCACGCAGTGGTCATTGATTTTATTAGCGATTATTTGGGCAATGCTCTTGTTTGGAGGTTATAAGCTCTTAGATGGTATGGCTAAGTGGATTATGTCAGCTCTAACAATTGCAACGGTAGTTGCTGTTATTGTTGCAGTTATCGAGCATCCTGAGGTTGGTGCTGACTTCGTTGAAAAGACTCCTTGGCAAATGGCTGCCCTACCTTTTATTGTTTCTTTACTGGGTTGGATGCCAGCTCCGATTGAAATTTCAGCCATCAACTCACTCTGGTCAGCTGAGAAAAAGAAATCGGTCGATTTTAGTACCGAAGATGCCCTCTTTGACTTTAACGTTGGTTTTATCGGTACTGCCATTCTGGCTGTTTTCTTTGTGGCTCTTGGGGCGCTTATCCAGTATCCAACAGGTAAACCTGTTGAGGGTGCATCTGCAGCTTATATCTCACAATTTGTAGGCATGTATGCCTCGGTACTTGGAGAGTGGTCACGCTACTTGATTACTTTTATCGCCTTCTTGTGTATCTTTGGAACAGTAATCACAGTTGTTGATGGGTATTCTCGTGTTAACCAAGCCTCGCTTGATTTGTTGTTGAACCAAAAAGAAACTCAGGCTAAGTCTTTAAATATTTGGATGACAGCAACTTCTATTATTGGTTTGATTATTATCTTCTTCTTTGCAGGACAAGTGGCTACCATGTTACGTTTTGCCATGATCGGGTCATTTTTGACGACACCTTTCTTTGCTCTGTTAAACTACGTCTTGGTAGCAGGTGAAAATAAAAATCTTCCGACTTGGCTAAAAGCACTAGCGATTGCAGGCTTGATTTTCTTATTCGGCTTTGCCCTGTTCTTTATCTATGCTTTGGCGATTGGTCAGGTTTAATGTTAATGGCAGCATCTGAGGATGCTGTTTTTTTCTTACAAGATTGTAAGGTTTGAGGCCAGAATTGTAAGAGAGTGCAGATGGAATATTTTCTATAATAGACTTATAAGAAACAGAAAGAAGGAAATCACATGTCATTCAAATTTTTACAAGTAAAGAGAATCGAAGAAAAGGCTGAACTCTTGGAACAATCAGAATTTTTTGAGGATCTAGCACTTGATTTGCAAAGTATGCAATTTATGGCATCCTAGAGGGAGGAAACTATGAAAAAGAAAGTATTTGGCTTGCTGGCTTTGGGTAGTATAATACTAACTGCTTGTTCTTCCTCATCAGCAGGCCTTAGCTTTGATGAGGGCTATCAAACTTTCCATTACAAGGGAAAAGACTATGCCGTTAGCAAACAGGAAGTTGCCAAAGATAGTATTCGAGGAACAGAAGTTAAGTTTATGGAATGGCCTGTTGTCAAAGAAGAGGGTTCAGTGAAAAAAACAGTGTCCTTGAATAATCTCTTTATAACTACTGGCAAGGAATGGGCCATCGGTGTCCAGGATGGTTATTATAAGGTGGATTTAGAAGATAATATTGCTGAATCAGACCGAATCGACTATCAAGCATTACTTGATGCAGTTGATTTATCCAAAGAAAACAATTAGGAGTTTGTATGTTATTAGAAATCAATCATTTAGAAAAAGTTTACCGCACGCGCTTTTCAAAAGAGGAAACTCGTGCTCTTCAAGATGTGGATTTTAAGGTAGAGGAGGGCGAGTTTATCGCGATTATGGGTGAAAGTGGTTCAGGTAAGACAACCTTACTCAACATTCTAGCAACCCTGGACAAGCCGACGAGAGGCTCTGTTATCTTAAATAATCAGGATATTACGAAAATCAAGGAAAGCAAGCTGGCGGATTTCCGTTTGCGTAACCTAGGCTTTGTCTTCCAAGATTTTAATCTCTTGGACACTCTGTCTATCCAAGACAATATCTTTTTACCTCTGGTATTGGCACGTACCAGCCATGAGGAAATGGAAAAACGTTTGAAAGTCTTGGCGCCAAAACTACGTATTCAAGATTTGCTGAAAAAACGTCCCTTTGAACTTTCTGGTGGACAGAAGCAGCGCGTGGCCATTGCCCGTAGTTTGATTACCCAGCCACAGATTGTCCTAGCGGATGAGCCGACGGCTGCCCTAGATTACCGCAATTCGGAAGACTTGCTGAATTTGTTTGAAGACATTAACCTAGACGGACAAACCATTCTCATGGTGACCCACTCAGCCAACGCAGCCAGCCATGCCAAACGTGTTCTCTTTATCAAGGATGGTCGGATTTTCCACCAATTGTACAAGGCAGGTAAGAGCAATCAAGACTTTGCCAAGGAGATTTCGCTCAACATGTCTGCACTTTTAGGGGGTGAGTAGATGTTTTACCTCAAACTTGCTGGGCAAAATATCCGAAAATCCATGGGTGTTTTTGCTCCCTTTGTTTTAGCCAGTCTTGTGCTATTTACTCTGATTTGTTCCATGTTCTTGCTCATGCTGAGTCCAGTTATGAAGACCATGGGCTCTGGTGCCGTTTCTATCGGTCTTGGTGTTGTTGTTCTGACCATTTTCTCGGTCATTATGGAGATTTATAGCTTTAATTTCCTGATGAAACAACGGGCGAGGGAATTTGGTCTCTATAACATGCTGGGGATGAACAAGAAAAAAGTAGCCTTGATAGCCAGCCTCGAATTGATGATGATTTTCTTGCTAGTTGTGGTTCTTGGTTCTGTCTTAGCTGGTGTGTTTGCAAATGTTCTCTACTTGATTTTTGTCAATCTAACACATTATAGTGATTTACATTTTGGAATAGACCCTCTGGCATTTGTCATGACCGCCTTTCTCTTTGCGGGTATCTTCTTTATCTTGGAATTGCTGGCTATTCGGACGATTGGCAAGACCAGTCCGCTGATTTTGTTTCGAGCTAGTGAAAAAGGAGAGAAGGAGCCAAAAGGCAATGTCCTTCTGGCTGCCCTTGGTGTATTGGGACTGGGTGTTGGCTACTACCTGTCACTTTCATCGAAAGCAGCAGGGGTAGCTGTCATCTATCGGTTCTTCATCGCTGTGCTCTTTGTCATCGCGGGGACCTACTTGTTCTACATCAGCTTTATGACTTGGTATTTGAAGGCTCGTCGGAAAAACAAAGGCTATTTTTACACGCCAGAGCATTTCATTACCACGTCGCAGATGATTTTCCGTATGAAACAGCATGCAACTGGTTTGGCAAATATTACCCTCTTAGCAGTCATGGCCTTTGTGACCATTGCAACAACGACTTCACTTTATACTGGCATGTCAAGCATGACAAGTGGTCTTTATCCAAAGGAAACATCTATTACCTACAAAGTTGCGGATAGAAGTCAGGGTGAAAGTGCCTATCAGCAATCGGTGCTCAGCCATTTTCCAGAAAAAGCGGAAGATAGTCTGTCCTACCTGACCTACCAAGCTGGTCTGGTCTATGACGGTGGGAAGGAGATTGTCATTAGTCCAGAAACCATTGCCAATCCAGACTTTAGCAAAATAGCCTTTACCTACTTCGTCACCCAAGATGATTTCCGGAAGTTGGGCAATGACCTGCCAGAGCTTGCTGCCAATCAAGTGGTCTTTATGCGTCCGAGTGAAAAACCATTGCTGAAGAAGCTTGTTTTGGGCGATCATACCTTTGAGAATGTAGCCAATCTTGACCAGGCTATTTTCCCAGACATCACCAATACGCTAAATGCCGCCGTTATGGTAGTCAGTGATGACACTGTATTGAATACTGTTCGTGAGTATTATGAGTCCAATAATCCGCAAGGCTATCAGGTTAGCCTGGACTACCGTGTCTTTACCGACTTGACTGATGAAGAGGTTACTTCAATTGGTGAGCAAACTGGGGACTCTTATAATATCAACGATGCAAACGGAGAATTCCTAGGATATGCTATGCAAAAATCCGATTTCAACAATTTACTGATGGGCTTTAGAGGCGGTTTCCTCTTTACAGGTTTCTTGCTGGGAATTAGTTTCCTACTGGGTGCAGCCTTGATTATCTACTACAAGCAGTACTCGGAAGGGCATGAAGACAAGAAATCCTACAAGATTCTACAAGAAGTGGGCATGAGTGCAACAGCAGTCAAAAAGACCATTAACTCGCAAACGCTTTTGCTCTTCTTTATGCCACTGGCTATGGCGACCCTGCACTTTGTCGTCGCCCTGGTCATGCTCAAGCAGATGCTGCTGATGTTTGGTGTGGTTTCTTCTAGCATGATTTACACGGTTAGTGGTATTACATTACTTGCAGTTATCTTGATTTACTTTGTCATTTACAAGTGGACCAGCCGAACCTATTATCGCATTATTGAACGATAGCAATAGGATAGGCTGCCCCAGCACCACTTTTTGGAGTTCGTGTCAACATCTCAGCGCAGTGGTTGATTGGCTTTAACAGTCCAGTGGATTGTTAAAGGTTGGAGATAGGATTTGCTTCGCAAATCTTAGCACTTCGTGTTTTACACTCCAAATCTGATCTCTACGACTGAGGCGAACAGAGTTCGCCTTATTTCCAACCCCCAAAGGTTCTCCGAACCTTTGGAGCTATGCGGGGCTGGGAGGTCAAACAGTCACTACTCTGACTGTTTGAGTGCGGAAATAAAACAAACGAAGTTTGTGTCAAAATAGTCCGGTGGACTATTTTAGCTCGAACCTACTATTTGGAAGTGAGGGGAACTCTTTTTGATTAGTCTAGTTCTGTCCCACCCCCTTGCTTTTTTAGGGAAGTGGTGTTACAATGGTAATACCAAAGGAATACTAGATGAGGTGAGAAAATGGCAGCTATTACATTGAAAGTTTCTGAGCAGGACAAGCTCTTTATGCAGGCTATGGCAAAGTTTGAAGGTGTGAGTTTGTCAGAACTCATTCGGACTAAAACCCTTGAAGCGCTTGAAGATGAGTACGATGCGCGTGTGGCGGATATTGCTCTGGCAGAATACGAGGCTGACTTGGCGAATGGCATTGAGCCGATAACACTAGAACAAATGGCTGAGGAGTTGGGCATTGAGTTATAAGGTTATTTTGTCCGCTAAGGCTCAAAAGCAAATTCGAAAGATGGATAAAACGGCTTCGAGTTTAATTTTGCGCTATCTCTACAAGCATATTGACGGTTGCGATAATCCCAGACAATACGGAAAAGCCTTGATTGCCAATCGTTCTGGCCAATGGCGGTATCGTATCGGCAATTACAGGGTGATCGTCAGTATTGAAGATGATAAATTGATTGTAACTGCCCTTGAAGTCGGGCATCGAAAAGAAGTATATAAATAGAAAGCCAAGACCTGTGTCCTGGCTTTTACAGAATGAAGATGATGAAAAAAGCGAAGATTTATATTGTTGAAGACGATGAGATGATTGTTCAGCTTCTGAAAAATCATCTTGGAGCAACTTATCAGGTGGGGAGTGTGGCAAATTTTAGGGCAGTGACACAAGAAGTCGCGGAGTTTCAGCCTGATGTGGTTTTGATGGATATTAGCCTGCCTTACTATAACGGTTTTTACTGGACGACGGAAATCCGTAAAACCATGACCATGCCCATTATCTTTATCTCTTCTAGCGATGATGAGATGAATGCGGTCATGGCTATGAACATGGGAGGGGATGATTTTATCTCAAAACCTTTTTCCCTGGGGATTTTAGATGCTAAAATTGCTGCCTTCTTACGTCGGGTCAATCAATTTAGCAAATTAACTGACTTGTCTATTGATCAGTTTCAACTTAGTTTGGACGGGTGTTTTTCAAGCGAATTGGAACAGGTTCAATTGTCTCCTACAGAAACTAAGATTTTATCCACCTTACTAGAAAGACAAGGGCAGATTGTCAGTAAAGACGAACTCTTGGGAAAACTCTGGGAAAATGAAGAATTTATCGATCAGAATACGCTCAATGTCAATATGACCCGTCTGCGTAAGAAGGTGAGTGAAGTTGGTTTTGACCGTATTCATACGGTTCGTGGAGTGGGGTATCTGGTCAAATGATGGCGAAATTTATCCGCGAATACTATAGTTTTTACCTTACTTATCTGGTCTTGGCTAGCAGTTTTATCTTGTTGTTTTCCCTTTACCGGCTTCCAGTTGAATTTTTACAAAATGCTCTATTAGTATCTCTAACCCTTTTACTCCTTCTAACAGTAGGACTGTTCTGGAAGTTTAGTAACCGCATGAGAGCCTTGGAGGACTATGTCCATGAGGAAGCTTCTCCCCTGCTTAATAAGCCTGTGGACCTTATCTATCTTAACTTGATTGAAGCGGAGAAAGAGACAACGAGGGAGCAGCTCTTGGAATATAAGTCAAGGGAAGAGGACCTGCAAGCAATGGTTAAATTATGGTCTCACCAGATGAAAGTGCCTATGGCAGCCCTGTCACTCATGAGTCAGACTAATCAGCTATCTTCAAAGGATGTAGATTATCAGTTACTACGTATGGAAAACTATTTGGGTAATTTACTCACCTATATGCGATTATCTAGTCAAGTTAGTGATTTTCGCTTTGAAGACTTTGATACTCGTGATTTGGTGGTTGATATTATTAAAAAGTACCGTCAGCAGTTTTTACAAAAAGAGATAGCTGTTGAGATTATGGGACATTGGCAGCTGAAAACCGATCGTAAATGGTTGTCTTATGCCCTAGAGCAGTTAATCGATAACGCGCTCAAATATACACCCAGTCAGGGGAAGATTACCATCAACCTATCAGATGGTATTGAGGTTGCAGATACTGGTATTGGGATTTTAGCTGAGGATATTCCTCGTCTGTTTGAAGAAGGCTTTACTGGCTATAACGGTCGTGAGCATCAGAAGGCAACAGGTTTTGGGCTCTACCTGACTAAAAAAATCTTGACGCAGTTAGGACTTGCTATCCGCGTAACCAGTCAGGTTGATAAAGGCAGTCAGTTTTATATTGTAAAGATGTAGAGGGATGACAAATTAGGTTTGTCTCCCTTTTTCTTAGGATACTATCAGTTTTTCACAGGATAGGATAAGATTTTGCTATGAGAAGGTACTATACTATTAGTAAACAAACTTTCAGGAGGTTATAAAATGGCTGTTAAACTTTATTTGATGCGACATGGACAGACCCTATTTAACTCACAAAAACGTGTTCAAGGTTGGTGTGATTCTCCTTTGACAGAAAAAGGGAAAGAGCAGGCGTTATCAGCTAAAACCTATTTTGAGGAGGCGGGCGTTACCTTTGACTTCGCCTATGCTTCAACACAGGAGCGAGCAAGAGATACGCTAGAGTTGATAACAGATACTCCTTTTGAGCAAGTTAAGGGTTTAAAAGAGATGAGTTTTGGTGTTTTTGAAGCTAGAGAAGAAGAGCTCCTGCCAAAGCATAGACCAGGAAGTCAGTCTTTTGAGGATCTGTTGGTTCCTTATGGTGGTGAGGACATTCGTCAAGTTGGCGACCGTGTAGCAGCTTGTTTGGAAGCTTTACTTGAAAACCATGATGGGGAAACCCTACTAGCTGTTAGTCATGGCGCTGCCATGTGGGGTTTTATCTTGCAACAAAACATGAATCTGCCAAATGGATTTACCTTTGGTAATTGTGCTATCTGCCAGATTCATTGGGATAAGGATGGGTTTGTGCTAGAAAAAGTCATTAATCCCTTGACTAAGGAAGTTTTTGATTGTTAGCAATATGAATAAAGTATTTGTAATGAAAAAATATTGTAATGGCGTTTAGTTAGAACATGAGAGAAGGAGTAAGAAAATGACACAAAAAATCATCTTCCTAGATGTGGATGGGACCTTGGTGGATTACCACAATCGTATCCCGAAGTCGGCTGTGACAGCTATTCGTCAGGCGCGTGCTAAGGGGCATCGTGTTTATGTCTGCACAGGTCGTAGCCGTGCGGAGATGCAAGACGAGATTTGGGAGATTGGCATTGATGGTATGATTGGTGGTAACGGCTCTTATGTTGAAGATGACGGCAAGGTTATTTTACACCAGTTAATTGCTAAAAATGAGGCAATCCGTGTTGTAGAGTGGTTGCAAGAAAAAGGGCTAGCCTTTTATTTGGAGTCAAATAATGGCTTGTTTGCTTCTGATGATTTTAGAGCAGCAGCACCAGCTGTTATGGCTGAGTATGTCAATCGCAAGGGAATTGTAGATCCTAAAGAGCAAGAACAAGCAACAACCAACTTTTTGGATCAAATGACCTATGGTGCAGAGCTTTACCGAGATGATCTCAATAAAATTAGTTTTATTCTGTCAAGCTACCAAGATCACCTAGATTCCATTCAAGCTTTTCCAAATCTAGAAGCACATACCTGGGGTGGACGGGGCGAAACAGCTCTCTTTGGTGATTTAGGGGTCAAAGGGATTGATAAGGCACAGGCCGTTGATGCTCTACTAGCCCACTTAGGTGCTAATAGAAGGGATACCATAGCGTTTGGAGATGCAAAGATTGATATTCCCATGCTAGATTATTGTGAGATTGGTGTTGCTATGGGAAATGGAGGAGAAGAAATTCTGGCTATGGCAGATAAGGTTACAGCAGATGTCGAGGATGACGGTCTTTACAAGGCTTTTGTTAATTTAGAGTTAATCTAAATCATAGTATAGTATCAGTTTTTCTTATCATCTGATAAGAAAAGGGTTCCAAAATAATTTATAATATGATTTCACGAGATTTGGAAGGAATGCGAAATTTCTTTGAAACCTATTTTGGAGCTAGGGCAAATCAGCTCTATCATAATCCTCAGAAAAGGTTTAGATCCTATTTTCTAACCTTTGAAGATCATACGCGTCTTGAAATTATGACAAAGGAGGATGTAGTGGAGCAACCTAGTGCAATCGATCACTTGGGGCTTATTCATTTTGCTTTTAACTTAGGAAGTAAGGAGGCTGTTGATGTCTTAACAAAGAGGTTTCTTGAAGATGGTTATTCAGTTCTGAGTGGACCACGAGTAACGGGTGACGGATACTATGAATCGTGCGTATTAGGATTTGAAAATATTCAAATTGAATTAACAGTATAAAGGAGAACAATAATGTCAGATAAACAATTTCCAGAAGGCTTTCTTTGGGGTGGGGCAACCGCTGCTAACCAATTAGAAGGAGCTTATAACGAAGGTGGTCGTGGTTTAGCTAACGTTGATGTGTCACCAGTTGGTGAAGACCGCATCAAAATTATCACAGGGCAACTCAAACATTTTGATTTTGATGATGAGCATTTTTATCCTGCTAAGGAGGCTATCGATTTTTACCATCGCTATAAGGAAGACATTGCCCTCTTTGCAGAAATGGGCTTTAAAACCTTTCGGATGTCTATCGGCTGGTCACGTATTTTTCCAAAGGGTGATGAGCTAGAGCCAAATGAAGAAGGTCTAGCCTTTTATGAAGATGTTTTCAAAGAGTGTCGAAAATACGATATTGAGCCTTTGGTGACCATTACCCATTTTGACATTCCTATGCACTTGGTGACAGAGTATGGTGGCTGGCGTAATCGCAAAATGCTAGAATTTTATGAACGCCTCTGTCGCACCTTGTTTACGCGCTATAAAGGTTTGGTAAACTATTGGTTAACCTTCAACGAAATCAATATGATTTTACATGCCCCATTTATGGGAGCAGGGCTTTACTTTGAAGAAGGGGAAAACGAAACACAGGTTAAATATCAAGCAGCCCATCACGAATTGGTGGCTTCTGCCATTGCGACAAAATTAGCCCACGAGATTGATTCTGAAAACAAAGTTGGCTGTATGTTAGCAGCAGGGCAATATTATCCAAACACTGCCCATCCAAGAGATTACTGGGCAGCCATGCAAGAAGACCGTGAAAATTATTTCTTCATTGACGTTCAAGCTCGCGGTTACTACCCTAACTACGCTAAGAAAAAATGGGAGCGTGAGGGAATCGAGCTAGACATCACCGAAGAGGACTTGGCGTTATTAAGAGACTATACGGTTGACTTTGTCTCATTTTCATACTATTCAAGCCGTGTGGCATCAGGTGATCCCGAGGTCACAGAGAAGACAGCAGGCAATATCTTTGCTTCTTTAAAAAACCCTTATCTTGATGCTTCTGAGTGGGGTTGGCAAATCGACCCACTGGGGCTTCGCATCACCCTAAACGCCATCTGGGATCGCTATCAAAAACCAATGTTCATCGTCGAAAATGGTTTGGGAGCTGTTGACACCCCAGATGAAAATGGTTATGTCGAAGACGACTACCGTATCGACTACCTCCGTCAACATATCAAAACTATGCGCGATGCCATTACAGAAGATGGGGTTGAATTACTAGGTTATACCACTTGGGGACCAATTGATCTTGTCTCAGCTGGAACAGGCGAGATGAAAAAACGTTACGGATTTATCTATGTTGACCGTGATAATGATGGTAAAGGCACTCTTAAACGCTCTAAGAAAAAATCATTTGACTGGTACAAAAAAGTTATCGCGACAAATGGCGCAGAGCTGTAATTGTTAAAAGCTAGGGAAAATCACCCTAGTTTTTTAGTGGACATCTCTAAGGGTTTAACGTAAAATAACAAGAAAGAGGAACTTGATATGAAAGATAACGAACAGTTACGTCAAAAAATTGGTGACTTAGCTTACCAAGTCACCCAACACGCTGCAACAGAACCAGCTTTTACAGGTCGATACAATCAGTTTTTTGAAAAGGGTATCTACGTTGACATTGTCAGTGGTGAGCCACTCTTTTCATCCCTTGATAAGTATCAATCCGGCTGTGGTTGGCCAGCATTTACAAAACCCATAGACAATCGTCTAGTCACCTATCACGATGATTTCTCCTACCATATGCGTCGAATTGAAGTAAAAAGCCAGAAAGTCGGCTCACATCTAGGGCATGTTTTTAACGATGGTCCGATAGAGACAGGGGGGTTACGCTATTGCATCAATTCGGCAGCTCTGCGTTTTATTGCTTATCAAGATTTGGATAAAGAGGGCTATGGGCGTTGGAAGGAGCTTTTTAAGGAGTAGATAATGACATTTATTGAAGAGATGCGACAAACAATGGCGGCATCAGACCGTCGAAGAGATAAAGACCTCAAGATTCCCAAAGATATTGAACAGTATAGAGATATCCTTTATGGTAGTGATAAGCAGTGGCAAATTCTTGATCTGTATCGCCCATTAGAAACCAAAGATAAAGAACTTCCTGTGATTATTAATGTTCATGGAGGTGGCTGGGTTTATGGAGATAAGGAGCTTTATCAGTACTATGGCATGAATTTAGCACAGCGGGGCTTTGCTGTTATCAATTTTACTTACCGATTAGCACCAGAACATCGTTTTCCAGCACAATTGGAGGACATTAATCTTGTGTTTCATTGGTTATTAAAAAATGCTTCCAACTATCAGTTAAATACAAATAATCTATTTGCAGTGGGTGATTCAGCTGGAGCTCATCTCTTGAGTCTTTATGTTACCTACCTTAACAGTCAAGTTTATAACCGATTTTACACTTTTGATAAACCTGAACAGTTAGCGTTAAAGGCGATTGCTTTAAATGCTGGGATTTATCAATTTGACTTAAAAGAAACCAAGCAAGATAAGCAGACTAAAAAGTTGCTTCATGCCTTTTTGTCGTCAAAGCATTACTATCGCGACCTGAAAAAAATTTCTGTTTTAGATAAGATTAAGCCGAATTTCCCGCCTACTTTTATTACAACCTCTGTGGCTGATTTTCTCAGATCCGAAAGCCTCCTGTTGGCAGCTAAATTAACCGAAAAAGAAATTGAGCACAGTTATCATTTATACGGCGGTAAAGAAAATCGACTCAAACATGTCTTTCACCTCAATATCTTAGATCAAAGCGCTATCACCTGTAATGATGATACTATAGCTTTCTTTAAAAAATATATGGATTAAAAAAGTAAAAGTACCTTCACTTACGAATAAAAGAGTGGAGGTACTTTTTTATGTATAATATTACATTTCCTAAAACAAGTCTAATGCCAAGAGAAAAACTCGCCTTACGAGGACCAGAACAACTCAGTACACAAGAATTGCTCGCCATTTGTTTAAGGACAGGCACGAAAAAAGAATCGGTTGCCAGTATTTCTCAGAAAATACTCGATAAGATTGACCACTTGGGACAATTGCGCCAGCTTTCTTTACAGGAACTTCAAGCTATCAAAGGTATCGGACCCGTTAAGGCAATCGAGCTTAAAGCCATGCTTGAGTTGGCAAAACGGATCCAGGAAGCAGAAGTTGAAGAAAATGATCGCATTTTAGGAAGTCAGATGCTAGCTGAGAAGCTAATGATTGAATTAGGGGAATTAAAACAGGAGCATGTTCTTGGTTTTTATCTAGACACTCAAAATCGAATTATTGAACAACGCCTTCTTTTTATCGGATCTGTCAGACGCTCTATTGTGGAAATCAGGGAGGTATTACATTACGCTTGTAAAAATATGGCAACCTCTTTGATTATCGTTCATAACCATCCCTCAGGTGCTATCCAACCTAGCTTTCAAGATGAAGAATTTACAAAAAAACTCAAGCGATCTTGTGAGGACATGGGAATTGTGCTTTTAGACCACTTGATTATTGGGAAAAAGAACTATTATAGCTTTCGAGAAGAAACGGATTATTGTAGTTAGCTTAAAACTCATTGACAATAAAGTCAAACAAGCTACGATCTTCCTCTCTGCTTTCATGGAGCAACTCTGGATGCCATTGAACACCCAAAAATCGAATATCAGGATGGATAGATTCAACAGCTTCAATGGTATCATCTTTAGGGTCGTAAGCAACCACCCTTAACAAAGGAGATAATTCCTTAATACTCTGATGATGAAAGGAGTTAATCTGGCTAGACTTTCCATAAATCGGAAGAAGGACACTATCATCTGACACAATCATTTGCTGACTAAGGTAATCAGATGGTGCATCTTGCCAATGGTTTTCGATATCTTGATTTAACGAACCAGCCAAGGCAATATTCATCAATTGCGTTCCGCGGCAGACAGAAAAAATCGGCTTTCTTTGTTTAATAGCTTCATCTACTAAGGCAAATTCAAATAAATCACGATCACGATGAAAATCATCATCGCTAGTATCTTTTTCTTCGCCATAAAAAACAGGATCTACATTTTGTCCACCTGTTAAAATCAGTTTATCCACCATAGAAATATAGTCTTTAGCGCATTTAGGATCACCAACAGGGATAATAAGCGGGACACCACCTGAGGCTTGAACAGCTTGGACATAATTAGTAGGAGTATAAGACCACATAATATCGGGATACTTATAATTTGGTCTTTCATTACCTGATATTCCAATAATAGGTTTTGACATAATGGCTCCTTAATCTTGATTCATAAAATATAGTAGGGTTTGCAGTTGACTGGTTAAGTCAACATATTGCACAACCACATGTCGAGGAACTGATAGATGAACAGGTGAGAAACACAGTATTCCTTGGATACCAGCCTCAACTAAAATATCAGCAACTTCTTGAGCTTTGAGACTAGGGACTGTAAGAATAGCAGTAGTAATCTCATCTTTTGCTAGATGGTCTTTGATGGTTGAAATGGCATAAATCGGAATCCCATCAGGAGACTTTGTGCCAACTAGCTCATTATCATCAGTATCAAATGCCATGGTAATTTTCATCTTATTACGCTCATGAAAACGGTAATGAAGCAGAGCTTTTCCAATATTTCCCACGCCAATCAGTGCAACATTGGTTAAGGAGTGGTCATTTAAAATATCAGCAAAAAAATTCATCAGCTTTTTGACATCATAGCCAAAACCACGACGACCAAGTTCTCCAAAATAAGAAAAGTCTCGTCGAACTGTCGCTGAGTCAATCCCAATTGCTTCTGCAATTTGTTTTGAATTGGCTTTTTCAATATTTTCTGCATTAAAACGCTTAAAAACACGATAATAAAGCGACAGACGTTTGGCAGTGGCTTTTGGGATATTTCTTTCTAATAAGCTCATATAAATAACCTCCTCATACCTTCATTTACCATTGTAACAGAAAGTTTGTGAAAATAACAACAATTTTTGATAATATAAAACCATCAGATGTTCTTGATACCCCTATCTAGAAGTCAAAAATTGACTTAGATACAGGTGCTAGAATAACCATAGTGAAGATTAGTAAAAATTCACCTCCAAACTAAGTTCGTTAGTGGAGGTGCGACAATCAGTGTTATGATACAATTTTTGTCTCTATTTACATTTCTTTTTGAAGTTTGATCAGTGTAATCTGTTCAATAAAAAAGAGATCTCAACGCAGTTGATAAAACATAGTCTGTTTAATTCGATATCAAACAAAAATCCTTAGAAATACTGCTTTCTAAGGATTTTATGTCTGTTAACTTAACTCTATTCCCACTCAACAGTTGCTGGTGGCTTACTTGTGATATCATAGACGATGCGGTTAACGTGATCAACTTCGTTTACGATACGAACTGAGATTTTTTGTAGGACATCCCATGGAATACGAGCAAAATCAGCTGTCATACCATCGATAGAAGTAATGGCACGGATAGCGATAGTATAATCATAGGTACGACCATCTCCCATAACGCCAACGGAACGTACACCGGTATTAACTGTGAAGTATTGCCAGATGTCACGATCAAGACCTGCTTTTGCAATTTCTTCACGCAAGATAGCATCAGATTCACGAACGGTCTCTAGTTTTTCTTCTGTAATCTCTCCCATTACGCGAATGGCAAGCCCTGGACCAGGGAAAGGTTGACGCCAAACGATTTCATCTGGCATTCCAAGTTCTGTTCCTAAAGCACGAACCTCATCTTTAAACAATGTATTTAATGGTTCAATCAATTTAAACTGCATATCTTCAGGAAGTCCACCCACGTTATGGTGAGATTTAATGGTTTGAGCAGTCTCTGTTCCAGACTCAATAATGTCTGTGTAAAGGGTTCCTTGTGCTAAGAAAGCAACATCTTCTAATTTACTAGCTTCATCATCGAAAACATAAACGAACTCATTACCGATGATTTTACGTTTTTTCTCAGGATCTGAAACTCCAGCGAGTTTGTCAAGGAAACGTTTTGCAGCATCTGCTTTAACAATGTTCAAGCCAAACTTACCACCAAGCATTTCCATAACTTGATCAGCTTCCCCCTTACGAAGAAGACCATGATCAACAAAGATACAAATCAATTGATCTCCAATTGCTTTTTGAAGAAGAACACCTACGACGGAAGAGTCAACTCCACCTGACAGACCAAGAAGAACTTTTTTGTCACCTACAGTTTCACGAATTTTTTTGATTTCCATCTCAATGAAATTATCCATTGACCAGTCACCTTTTGCTCCACAGATATTAAGAGCGAAATTACGTAAAATATCTGTTCCGTATTCAGAATGACGTACTTCTGGGTGGAACTGAATACCGTAGATACGTTTTTCAGAGTTTTCAATTGCTGCGAATGGACAATCAGCAGAAGTACCAGTACGGACAAATCCTTCTGGGATTTCTGTGACAGCATCACCGTGGCTCATTAAGACAATTTGCTGTTCAGGAGTCGTAGCAAATAGTTCAGAGTCGGTAGTGTGAGTGAGTGGTGATTGCCCATATTCACGATTTCCAGCATCACTAGCAGGAACAACCTTGCCACCCAGTTTGTGAGTAAGTAATTGCATGCCGTAGCAGATTCCTAAAATAGGAATTCCTAACTCAAAGATTTCAGGATCAATATCAAACGAGCCTTCTTCATAGACTGAATTAGGTCCTCCTGAAAGAATAATCCCTACTGGATTAATTTTGCGTACCTCGCTCGCTGTGATTTTATGGCTTTTAAGTTCAGAAAAAACCCCAATTTCACGGATACGACGAGAAATCAATTGATTGTATTGACTCCCATAATCCAGTACGATGATTTTTTGCATGTCATTAAAGTCTGTCATCATGTCCCTTTCCTAAATAAAATTATTTATCTTCCTCATTCTATCACAAAGCTACAGTAAATACAATTAAAGATATAGAGTTATATTGAAAATACGAGGAGATAAGTCGGACTCACCTGAACCTGTCTTTGCCATATTTAAAAAAATTTGATACTATTAAATGAAACTAGAAGGAGAGAGTATGTTACCTGCATATATTCGTATTCATGATGCTATCAAACAGGATATTGAGCAAGGCATCTGGAAAATTGGTCAACGTTTACCAAGTGAACGAAATTTATCTGAGAATTTTGAAGTGAGCCGTATGACTTTGCGTCAAGCTATCACATTATTAGTCGACGAAGGTATTTTAGAACGCCGTATTGGCTCTGGAACCTTTGTTGCCAGCAGACGTGTCCAAGAAAAGATGAGAGGGACAACTAGCTTCACTGAAATTGTGAAATCACAAGGCAAACTGCCATCAAGTAAGTTAATTTCTTATATTAAAACACAGCCTAGCAACCAAGAGATGCAACAATTACAACTCAGTCCTCGAGAATCTATCATTAGAATGGAACGTGTTCGTTATGCAGATCAGATTCCCGTAGTATATGAAATTGCTGCAATTCCAGAGAAAATGATAAAAAATTTTAAAAAGGAAGAGATTACAGAACATTTTTTTCAGACCCTCGTCAAAAATGGCTACGAGATTGGGAAAAGTCAACAAACAATCTCAGCTAAAATTGCTGAAAAAGAAGTGGCAGATTACCTTGATATTGATGAGGGAAAGGCTCTTCTTGCTCTGACACAAGTTTCTTACTTTACAGATGGACAACCGTTTGAATTTGTTCGCAGCCAGTATGTTGGTGATCGATTCGAGTTTTACCTTGAGAACAATTGAATGATAAATAAAAAAACGAGTAAGACTCGTTTTTTTATTTATCGAACAACCTTTGCGGAACCTACAACGACATATATTTTGAGGTGACTATCTTCATCTAAGGGAAAATCAATGTAAATATCATCATATATTGGATTGATAGAGACCAATTTTAAGCCATATTTATCGCTATAAACTTTTTTGATATAGGTTTCATCGTCATAAGCTATTGCGCAAACTTGCCCAGTATATGTGGTAAGTCCTTTATCTGTAAGGAAAACGACATCACCATCACAGTAATCAGGGGACATACTATCCCCGCTCACAATACTTGCTAAATCACAACTTGGAGGTTTAATTTGAACTTGTACTGTTTGTGTTTCGTAATCGTCATAAGAATACCCTCTTCCAGCAGAGAGTTTCGTTACGGTTTGGATATCGTATAGTCGGCTCGGTAGTGACATAATCTTTTCTTCACTTTTTGTTCGTAGGGTATTGGCGTAAGATAGAACTTTTTCTTGATTATCATGGTTTAAATGATTTAGGGTTTTCATAATGTCCTCCGTGATATCGCTATGCGGTGTGGATTTATATGCCGTGTCAATATCTGATACATGTACCGAAAAAACTTGGGCTAAAGCTTGTAATACAGTAAATGAGGGAGTGCTGCGTAAGTGGATATAATCCGACAGTGTGCTGGGTTTGATTCCTACTTTTTCTGCTAGAGATTTTTGTGTCAGCTTGGCTTTTTTTCGATAAAATGAAATATTTTTAGCAATTTCAGTCATACGTTCATTTTGCTTCATATTTTTATTATAAATTATTCTCAACTAATTTTCAATAAAAATACGAAAAAAACGTATTTTTAAAAAATAGATGATTGTTTAAATATAGCGTCATAAGGCTTTTTTTGATATAATATTCCTTATGGAAATTGAAAAAACCAATCGTATGAATGCGCTTTTTGAGTTTTATGCAGCTTTATTAACTGATAAACAGATGAACTATATAGAGTTGTATTATGCAGATGATTATAGTTTGGCTGAAATTGCTGAAGAATTTAACGTATCGCGACAAGCGGTCTATGATAATATCAAGCGAACAGAAAAAATTTTAGAAGATTATGAGATGAAACTACATATGTACTCAGATTACATTGTTCGTAGTCAAATTTTTGACGAGATTGCTGAGCGTTATACAGGCGATTCGTATTTGCAAGAAAAACTCACCCTCCTAACGAGTATTGATAATAAAGATTGATGGAAAAGGAAGAAAAATATTATGGCTTTTGAAAGTTTAACAGAACGCTTACAAGGTGTCTTTAAAAACCTTCGTGGAAAGAAAAACTTATCTGAAAAAGATGTTCAAGAGGTCACAAAAGAAATCCGCTTAGCTTTGCTTGAAGCTGACGTTGCTTTGCCTGTTGTTAAAGATTTTATCAAACGTGTTCGTGAACGTGCTGTTGGACATGAAGTGATTGATACCCTTAATCCTAGTCAGCAAATCGTTAAAATTGTTAATGAAGAGTTAACGACCGTTTTAGGGGCTGAGACATCCGAAATTAACAAATCACCTAAAATCCCAACCATTATTATGATGGTTGGTTTACAAGGGGCTGGTAAGACAACTTTTGCAGGGAAGTTAGCAAATAAACTGATTAAAGAAGAAAATGCTCGCCCTCTAATGATTGCAGCTGATATTTATCGCCCTGCAGCTATTGATCAGTTAAAGACTTTAGGTCAGCAAATTAATGTTCCTGTATTTGATATGGGGACAGAGCATTCAGCAGTTGAGATTGTAGCAGCAGGTTTAGCTCAGGCACGTGAAAATCGTAACGATTATGTTTTGATTGATACAGCTGGACGCTTACAAATTGATGAGAAGTTGATGGAAGAGTTACGTGATATTAAAGCACTAGCTCAACCAGATGAAATTCTTCTTGTTATAGATAGCATGATTGGACAAGAGGCAGCTAATGTAGCAGCTGAGTTTAATCAACAGTTAGCTATTACAGGGGTTATTTTGACGAAAATTGATGGTGATACACGAGGAGGAGCTGCACTATCTGTTCGTCAAATCACTGGTCAACCTATTAAGTTTACAGGTACAGGCGAGAAAATTACAGATATTGAGACTTTCCATCCTGATCGCATGGCTAGCCGTATCTTAGGGATGGGGGATTTACTGACCCTAATTGAAAAAGCGTCGCAAGAATATGATGAGAAAAAATCATTAGAACTCGCCGAAAAGATGCGTGAGAACACCTTTGATTTCAATGATTTTATCGATCAGCTAGATCAGGTACAAAATATGGGGCCTATGGAAGATCTTCTAAAAATGCTACCTGGAATGGCAGGGAATCCAGCTCTTGCCAATCTTAAAGTAGACGAAAAAGAAATCGCCAAAAAACGTGCTATCGTTTCCTCTATGACACCTGCTGAACGTGAAAACCCAGATTTGTTAACCCCAAGCCGTCGCCGCCGTATTGCAAGTGGTTCTGGCAACAGCTTTGTAGAGGTGAATAAATTTATAAAAGACTTTAATCAAGCAAAACAAATGATGCAAGGTGTCATGTCTGGAGACATGAATAAAATGATGAAACAGATGGGAATTAATCCTAATAATCTTCCTAAAAATATGCCTGATATGAGTGGTATGGATATGTCTGCTCTGGAAGGTATGATGGGAGCTCAGGGTGGCATGCCTGATTTATCATCTTTAGGTGGAGATATGGATATGAGTCAACTCTTTGGAGGTGGCTTAAAAGGTCGAGTAGGGCAGTTTGCAATGAAGCAAGCCATGAAACGCCAAGCGAATAAGATTAAGAAAGCTAAGAAAAAGCGTAAATAAACAAATAACAAGGAAAACCTATTGTACGATATGAGACAATGGGTTTTCTTGTTATTTTATTAAAATAGTGAACATTTATGGTCATCTTGACCAATTTTTATTTGATATGTTATAATCAAAAAATATGGAGATTAAAGGAGATTAGGATGATAAGACAGTTTTTACCACGTCAGCATGTCAAAAGTGTTTTCTCAATTGATTATGAAAACATTTATCAAAAAGGATTTAGAGCTATTCTTTTTGATATTGATGCTACTCTGGTTCCGCACGGGTGTGATGTCACACCAGAGGTGGAATCTTTACTTCAATATATTCAATCTATTGGCTTTAAAGTTTTATTGATTTCTAATAACTCTGATGAGCGGATTAGAATGTTTACCAGAAATGTTACTGTTCCTTATATCCCCTTAGCTAATAAACCACACCCTGAAGCTTATTTAAAAGCCTTGACGGTTCTAGGCGTCGAAAAAGATAAGACTCTGGTTATTGGCGATCAAATTTTTACAGATGTATTAGGAGCTAATCGGGCGGGGCTTGATAGTGTTATTGTGAATTTTTTGCCTCAAAAAAATGAGACTAAATTAGGAAAAAAAAGACGGGTAGAAAAGATCCTATTGCAACTTTATCGTTTGTTTGGATTATATGATCAGCAAACCTTTGGAGAGATTGAAAAGAGAGAAGTCTAATGGTAGTAAACAACGTTGTTAAGTTTTTTAGAAAAGAAATTTTATTTTGCGATATCCACCCTATCTGTTATGAGATTTCAACACAGAAAGAAATCTTCAAGCGCCATATTCAAAACATGCAGAGTAAAGAGAGTTTTGCAGATAGCTATCAGGCGCAAGCTTTACCTAACTTGGTTTCAAGTTCTCAATCTGGCTTGATTAAGCGTGGAAAAGGGATTGATCCTGTTTTACAAGAAAATAAAGCAGTCAATATTAGATTAGCTGGTGAAAAAATAAATGGTATTATCATTAAGCCAGGTCAAGTTTTTTCTTTTTGGAAATTAGTAGGAAAAATTTCAGAAAAGAACGGGTATAAAGATGGTAGAGTTATTATCGGAGATAAGATAGAAGCAGGTATGGGAGGGGGATTGTGTAATTTAGCGAATACCTTACACCTCTTGATTCTTCATAGCCCTATGGATGTTATTGAGTTTCATAGTCATTCGGATGCTTTGGCTCCTGATGGAGAAAAACGGATTCCTTTTGCAACTGGGACCTCCATTGGCTATAATTATGCGGATTATCGCTTTAAAAATAATACTGATCAAGATGTCCAGATTTTAATTTGGTGTGATGAGGATCATTTATATGGAGAGTTACGTAGTCAAGTTCCTTTCCCTTCGATCTATCAATTAGTCGAAGAAGATCATCATTTTAAAAAAGAAGGTGATAAATATTACCGTATTTCAAAAATTTACCGTGAGACCTTGGATAAAGACTCACAGGAAGTACTAGAGCGTTTATTGGTTTTAGATAATCACTCAGAAGTAATGTTTGATTATAGTCAAATTCCAGTAGAACAAATTAGAGAATAAAATAAACAGATATTGCTTAGCAATATCTGTTTATTTGTTAATATAATCACAAACTTTATCAATTTGTTCAGCAAAACTGCCCTCAAAACGATTTTCAAAGAAAGCACTACCAATCGTAAATGCCCAAGGTGATGCTTCTAAGACCTCATCTAAACGTTGGTAACTATCAATACTTCCAGCTAAACAAACTGGAGCTGGGACCTCAGCGACAAAGCGTTGGTTTAGAAGAACAGGATCACCTGTATAGCGATAGCCTAACAAGTCGAAGCCGTGAACTCCTTTTTTAAGGTAAGTATGTGCTTCTTGGATCATTTCTTCGATAGACCCCTCTAAAATAGAAGGACGTTCAGTAATTTTACCAACAAATGGCATATATTTGAGATTGTGTTGCTGACAAAATGTATTCACAGAGTCGAAAAAGATGGTTCCCATCAAGATATCAACACCACATTCAAGCGCCATTTGAGCACCTTCTAAGCATTCTTTCTCTGTATATTCAACAACCTCAAGAAATGTTGTTTTACCACAAGATTTCATATAAGCATATAACTCTTTCATCTTTTCTAAAGGTAATGGTTTTTCCTTAAACCCCCAGAATTTAGCCTTTGAATCTTTACATTTCTCGAAAATCTCATAAGCATTTTCAACGGTGCAATCATTATGCGTTAACATAACAATTAATTCAGATTTTTCCAAAACATTAAAATCCTTTCCAAAAATCTCCTCTAATAACGAGCATATTATACCATGAAAAAGACCGTAATACAATAAAAGGTTAGGATATAAGTGTGTGTCT